>JBKJJB010000220.1:0-16724 GCA_046598235.1 Chitinophagales bacterium | reverse complement strand
GAAGAAATAAAACTGAAGCAGCGCATTGTTGCCGATGTAGAAGCCGTGGTAAAGCCCGATACTATTTTCGCGAGCAACACTTCGGCATTGCCTATAAGCCATGTGGCGGAGAAAGCTGCGCGCCCCGAAACTGTTATTGGTATGCACTACTTCTCTCCTGTGCCTAAAATGCCTTTGCTCGAAATAATTAAAACACCAAAGACTGCCGACTGGGTTACTGCTACTTGTTTCGAACTCGGTATTCGTCAGGGCAAAACCTGCATTGTAGTAAATGACGGACCGGGATTTTACACCACGCGCATTCTCGCTCCTTACATGAACGAATGTTTCCTGCTGATTGAAGAGGGCTGCGAAGCGGGGCTCATTGACAAGGCGATGAAGAAGTGGGGCTTCCCCGTAGGGCCTGTTACTTTGCAGGATGAAGTGGGTATTGATGTAGGCGCACACATTATGAGCGGTGAGTTTGCCGAGATGGCAAAGAAACGCGAAGGCGCGCGCAGCAACGATGCCATTATTAAAATGTTTAAAGATGGCTACCACGGCAAAAAGAACAAGCGCGGGCTTTATAAATATGACGAGAAAGGAAAGAAAGCGGGTATTAACGAAGACATTTATAAATACTTTGGCAACCCTAAGCGCAAAGAATTTACCACCGAAACTATACAAAACCGCATGGGCATGATGATGCTGAACGAATGCCTGCACTGCTTAGAAGAAGGTATACTTGAGTCAACTACCGATGGCGATGTAGGTGCAGTGTTTGGTCTTGGTTTCCCTCCGTTTACAGGCGGACCTTTCCGCTTTATTGACCGCGAAGGCGCTGATAAAATAATTGCCACTATGGACGACCTCTCGGCTAAATACGGTGTGCGCTTTAAACCCGCTAATATTTTAAGAGAGTATGCTAAGGAAGGGAAGAAGTTCCATACCAACTAAACTGCTCAAATGGGTAAGCTGCTCATCTTTGCTAAATATATTTTCCTGATTTATGGAGTTGATATTCATGAAAAGCGGAGACATATACATGTAACCTATGCACAAAGGGGTTATAAAGTTTCATGTAAGTTTTGGTTAGAACCTGAAACAGAATTAGACGTAAACAAAAGAGGAGAGTTCAGCGAAACGGAGTTGAATGAAATACGAAAACTGATAATTGAAAACAAAGAAGTAATTTTGGAACAGTTAGATTTGTTCTACCAAGGCAAACCAGTAAAAGCAATAAGAAAATGAGTATCGTAATAAATCATCTGCCCAAATTAAATTCCGTTGAGTTCCTCAATAGCACTATTATGTTCGTTCATTTAGATAATGACAGAACATTCCTTGTTCCTCTTGATAAATTTCCTGCCATTAAAAATCTTACTGCCGAACAACGCAAGGATTTTGAAATTATTGACAACGCTCACCTCTCCTTTATTGCCATTGATGATGTTTACTCGGTAAATGATTTATTGGGGTTTGAGTAATAAATTCGTTGTTGGTGATAACACCAACAACAGCAAAAAAGTGTATGTCAAAGAATTTTCTGGATTTTATTGCAGTTCTCATTCAACTAACGGGAACTGTTGTTATGTTTTTAGGTAGTCCTAATAACAAACCATTTGGGGCATTTGTTGGAAAGAGTGATCCTGACTATGAAACACCTCGAAGAAAAAATACAATAATGAAAATTGGTCTTGCTGTATTGGGTTTAGGTTTTATCGTGCAAATAATCTCCTTGTGTATTAAGATGTATTCTTCCTCATAAATAGGTTTACAATTATTATTTAGCTAAAAACAAAAATCATGGAAACAATAAACGGCATTAAATGTCCTAAATGTTCAAGCGACCAATTAACGGCTAACCAAAAAGGTTTCAGCGGTGGAAAAGCTCTGGCAGGAGCAGTTTTAACTGGTGGTGTTGGTTTGCTTGCCGGAACTATCGGCAGTAAGGATATAATAATTACTTGCCTTGCCTGCGGCAATCAGTTTAAGCCGGGAGAGGATAAAGAAGCTGCTGCGAAACGAGATTATATTAAGAGAGAGCAAGGTAAAAAGGTGATGACTAGCTCTGCATATAAATTTCTCGCATGGATTATTGTGGTTTTTGCTGGGCTTATGGTTGTAGTTTTTACTGTTATGGCATTTACTGAATCGTGGTCATGGTTATTTGGAAGTGTGATATTTGGATTTATAGCATTCTTTTTTTATGCGGTAGCTAAAATGCCAAAACAGTAATAATCTCCCCCGGAGTCTCCCCCGGAGTCTCCGCTTGCGTAACTCTGCGAAACAACCTAAAAAACAAATTCATGTATCGCCTCCGTTTCATCTATGTGCTTCTTAAAAGCCTTCTCTCCAAAAAAAGAAATCTGCTCGATGATTTTGATTTACACTTCATTGCGCTTCCTTTAATTGATACCGATTATACCCGTCTGTTTACGCAGACTTATGCATTGTATATGGGTTTGGCGCGCTGGAACTTTCTGTTCAATTCGGAGTTTAGAACGGTGGCCGTTCTTCCAAGTCTTCCGAAGTTTGACTTGGAAGATAATATGAAACTCGAAGTCTGTGACTTCGAAAACCCTATATCAATCAGCAAATTATAATAGCTCACAGTTTCTTATTTTTATAGTATGGGCGTTGCTTGTAAATTCAATCACAGTACCGCCTTCTTACCGTCTAAATACTCTTTGAAAACCTCGCGCACAATTCCATCGCCTAATCCAATCTTTGGAATAAAAATTTTATCGGCATCTACCCACTTCATAATATTTATAAATATTTCTCCCGCAGGTACTATTACATCGGCACGGTCGGGGTTAAGGTCGTAAAGTTTCATGCGCTCTTCATAAGTATGCGCCTTTAAATCTTCTACTATCTCATTTAGTTTTTCAAAAGAGAGTGCTTTGCCCGGTTTTAGATCGGCTAACTTTGAAATACGGTTGATATTACCACCCGAGCCAAGCATAGAGAAATCTTTCAGCCCGCCCGCTTTTTCTTTCACCCATTCTTTCATTCGTTTCCAAACATCTTTCTCTACCTGATTTTGAAGAATGCGGATAGTGCCGATAGAAAATGATTTTGCTGCCACAGCTTTGCCTTTCGAGAATACAGTAATCTCAGTACTTCCACCGCCCACATCTACAAACAAACAATTGCTTTCTATTTTCCCCATAGAAGCATTCTGGCTATTAAAGATGAAACTTGCCTCTGTATTGCCCGATATAATTTCGATGTTTATTCCTGTTTTATCTTTTATGCGCTTTATAATCTGCGGACCATTAGCTGCTTCGCGCATGGCAGAAGTAGCGCAACCTTTATAGTGTATTACATCGTTCGCTCTCATTAAGTGTTTGAAAGCGTGCATAGTTTCTTCCAAATGTGCAATAGAAACTTCGGGAATTTTATGATCGGTAAAAGCGTTGGCTCCTAAGCGAACAGGAACACGGATTAAAGAACTTTTTTTAAAAAACGGACCATCGCCATTCTGCAATACGTTTGCAATCAGCAAACGAACTGAGTTAGAACCAATATCAATAGCAGCAAACTTCCGAATCTCCAAGCGATGAAATTTTTCTGAAAAGTAATCTCATCACTCTATGAAAGATAGGTGAGTTTTCAACTGAAAAATGTTGGAAGGAAAGTAAGCGTAATAGTTTCTTGACAGAAATAAATTCTACGCTTTACTCAGATAGTTATAAATGACTTGTTGCGATCTTACTTTTGCGCGTGAATCTGAGCGCTTGTATTCATTTTTTTGCTGCACATCTACAATTCTTGCTTTTACATTGTCCTTCCATTGTATTTCCAGCATGTCACGAAGTTCTTTTTGAATTTTGTGACTGTAAATGGGGCAGGTTACTTCTATTCGTGTATCCAGATTTCGTACCATCCAGTCAGCAGAAGAAATATAGCAAAGCTGTTCTCCTCCATTTCTGAAAAAGAAGATGCGCGAATGTTCGAGCAAGCGATCAACAATACTAATCACTTCAATATTTTCGCTCATTCCCTCCACTCCGGGTATTAAAGCACAAATGCCGCGAACAATTATTCTGATTTTTACGCCTTCGTTACTTGCTTCATATAAAAGCGAAATCATTTCGTCATCCACCAAACTATTCATCTTCAAAAATATCTCCGCCTTCTTTCCGCTTTGTGCAGCTTCAATTTCATTTTGAATAAGGCGAACTAATTTTTTACGAGTTGATTGTGGCGAAAGAATAAGATGCTTGTAGCTATGAACCTTATAATTCTTTTCAAAAAACTCGAACACATGCTCCACTTCTTTGGTAATTCGCGAATCGGATGTCAGTAACGAATCATCGCAATAAATCTGTGAAGTGATTTCGTTATAATTTCCTGTAGTTACATTGGCGTATTGTTGCACTTTGCCATTTTCAATCCGCGAAATCAAACAGAATTTAGAGTGCACTTTTAATCCCTGCACACCATAAATTACCTGCACTCCTTGTTCCTGAATATGCTTTGCCCAATTGATATTTGCTTCTTCATCGAAACGCGCCTGCAATTCAAGTACAACTATTACTTGCTTGCCATTCTGTGCTGCATTGATAAGCGCGTTAATCACCATTGATTTACGCGCAAGGCGATACAAAGTGATGCGTATGGTTTTTACATCGGGATCGATAGCTGCTTCGCGTAACAAATCAATAAAATGCGAGAAACTTTGATACGGGTAATGCAACATCACATCCTGCTTTTTCAGCACATCGAAGTAGCTTTGTGTACCTTTCAGTTGTTTGTGCGGTAATTGCTTCAACTTCTGATACATCAGATTTGGAGAGCCAATAGCAGGAAAACGGATGAAGTCTTTAAAGTTATGATAACGCCCACCCGGAATTAAATTGCCGAGGTCGCGAAGTTTCATTTTAAATTTAATGAATTCGAGTAAATCTTTTGGAATAGTAGAGTCATATACGAATCGAACTGGATTTCCCTTTTGACGTGCTTTTACACTTTTATAAATTTTATCTATGAAACTTTGCGAAATATCGTTGTCAATATCCAGCTCAGCATCGCGAGTAAGTTTAATCGTGTATGCTTCAAATTTATTGAACTGGAAAAAAGAAAATATTTCCGGCAGATTAAAGCGGATAATATCATCGAGCAGAATTACATATTGATTTTGATTGTGAGAAGGCAGAATGATAAAGCGGTCTACTACATCCGTAGGAATTTCGATTAGCGAGAATTGCTTTTCTATTGGTTTATTAGTTACCGAAAGTTTGATGGCGAGATAAATTGTTTTGTCTTTCAGGTAAGGGAAAGTTTTTACCTGATTAATCATGATGGGAACTAGCGCAGGGCGAACATGTTCATCAAAATAATTTTTTACAAACTCTTTCTGTTTTACAGAAAGTTGCTTTTCGTTGATGATGAAAATCTTGTGCTTTCTAAGTTCGCGTTGAACATCTGTGAATATTTTTTCAAAAAGAATACTCTGCTGCAAAACTTTCTTCTGCACTTCCGCCAATATTTTTTTAGGCTTATAGTGAATACCTACTTTTGGTTTTTTCCCCACAATCACTAATCGCTTAAGCGTTGCAATTCGAACACGAAAAAATTCATCAAGGTTATTAGAAAAAATTCCGAGAAAGCGCAGCCGTTCAATTACAGGAACTGTAGCATCGGCAGCTTCTTGCAACACCCGTCCGTTGAACGAGAGCCAGCTTATTTCACGGTTTATAAACTTTACATGATTGGACATAAGGTGAACTAACAGGCGTTAGAATCTGTTAGCTTGCGACCAAGATAGAAGAATAAGGCAAACGAAAAAATGATTATATGACGAGGAAAGAATATTTAACGCTGTCTTTACATCCAAATACCATTGGATAGTTTGTGTTTTAAGTGCCCTCGGCAGTCATATTTTACTTTACACGACTCAATGGAAACAAGCAAAATAGATGCGATAAGAACAACGATTATCTTATTGCGCTTTTTCATAATTACTTAACGCGAAGTATAGTTTTACATTGTTTTAGGAGTAAGAAAATACTTCAACCTGCAACGAGTTGTGCTATAAATTCCCCAATCATCATTTTCGAAATCAAGCCATACCACACCGGTCGTTGGCACTTCATCTATTTTATTTTTCAGGAATTGATTAGCAAACTGAGTAATGGAAGGATTATGCCCTATAACGATAAGAGTTTCAATTTTTGCGCCTGTTTCTCTAATCACCTGCATATAATCCTCTGCGCTTGATTCGTAAAGGCGCATGTCAAAAACAATATCATTAAAGTCATATTTCAACTTGTCGCAAAAGAATTCAACGGTTTGTTTAGTTCTTAAAGCCGGGGAGCATAAAATTAAATCGGGTTTCAGATTTAATTCTTTTAGATGCTTAGCCATATTCTTTGCATCGTCTGTTCGGTCTTTCTTTAAAGGGCGGTCAAAGTCACGCATGCCCAAATCTGCCCAACTTGATTTGGTATGACGAATTAAGATTAGTTCACGTTTCATTAACACAAAGTAATTATTTTAGCAGTCGCTAATGAAATGCATTTCACTTTTCAGGAAAATACTCTCGGCTGCTTTTGCTGTGACTATTGTATATACCGTTAGTGTGCGCGAGGTGCATTATCTTTTTGCGCAACACGAAGCGCATGAACATTGCGAGAACCACTTACACGATGCTTCACACCATGAAGACTGCTCGGTTTGTAAGTTTGACATTGCAGCGTTTGGCGATGAAGTTTTTACTGCTTACAATTCTCCTTTAGTTTTTGCTGAGGTAAAATGGATTGATGACTACCGGTCTTTCAATCTTCAATCTTCAATTTTTTATCTTTCCCTAAGAGGTCCGCCTGCTTTAGCGTAATAGATTTTCCTTTCATTCCAAGAACATTGGAGTGACTTCCCTTTACAAAAAAAAATTTAATTGAACCGAACTTGGTTAAGTTGAAGTATTTCATCTTACTGTATTGCGTGGCTATGTGGCAATTAACTATTGCTCAAAATTCTGCTTGTACTATTAGTATAAGAGGGAAAGTGATGGATATGAATAGCATTGATGCCCTTGAAGATGTAAGCATATCAGTGCTGGAAACTCAACAAGGTGTTTTAACCGATGCTTTTGGTAAATTTCAATTGAATGGTTTATGCAAAGGTCCAATTACAGTTTCTGTTTCTCACATCGGATGCGAAACACAAATCTTCCACTTTGATTTGCAACGCGACACTACCATTAAAATAAAACTTGACCATAAAGAAGTTGAGCTAAACGAAGTGCAGGTAACGGAAGCAAAAAAGGAAAGTCACTACACGCAGCAAGTGGCTACACTGGAAACAAAAGAGTTAGAAAAACTGCGGGGGCTTACGCTTGGCGAATCGCTTTCTAAAATAAGCGGAGTAACCACCATTAATACGGGTGCTACCATCAGCAAGCCTGTTATTCACGGACTGCACAGCAACCGCATTTTAATACTGAATAACGGTGTGCGGTTAGAGGGACAACAATGGGGTAGCGAACACGCACCGGAAATTGACCCGTTTATGGCGCAGAAACTTTCTGTAATAAAAGGAGCCAGCAGTTTGCAATATGGTAGCGATGCCATTGGCGGGGTAATATTGGTAGAACCGAATCATTTACCGTCTGTGCCGGGTATTGGTGGCGAGTTCAACTTTGCCGGTTACACCAACAATGCAGAAGGAAATTTCTCCGCCACACTGGAAGGTAACCATGCAAAAGTTCCTGCGCTTAGCTGGAGAGTGCAAGGCACTTACAAGCGCGGTGGAAATGTACGCTCGCCTAATTACTGGCAAAAAAATACCGGAACAGAGGAAGGAAATTTTTCGGCAGCATTAGGATGGAAAAAAGAGAGTTATGGTTTTGAAGTTTTCTATTCACGCTTTCAAACCAAATTGGGCATTCTTTCTGCTTCGCACTTAGGCAATGTGGATGATTTGAACCGCGCTATTCAATCCAATACACCTCTTGAACTTTCGGGTTTTACGTATAACATAGCTAGACCTTATCAGAACGTTGCACATGATATGTTGAAGGTTCGCGCATATGTAAAAACAGGTAAGGCAGGAAGTTTAGATATTGTTTTTGCGCGGCAGTTCAATTTACGGAAGGAGTATGACAAACACCTGCCCTACAATAATTTATTAGCAAAGAAAAACCTTCCCGGTTTTCAGTTTCAGATTCAAACAATCTCCCTTGATTTAGTATGGCAGCACCGCACCATTAAAAATTTTAGTGGCACCATCGGCTTTAATGGAATGACACAGACCAACGAATTCAAATACGGTTATTTTATTCCTGCTTTTTGGAATTTTTCGGGTGGTGTATTTGCTATTGAAAAATGGAGAAAGAAAAATTTGGAACTGGAAGCAGGTATTCGACTCGATTACAAATGGCTACAAGTTTTCTTGAATCACAATGGCGAAAAGGGAACTTTCACATTCAACTATGTGGTGCCTTCGGGTAGTGTTGGTATGGAATACCACATTAACGAAGAGGTAAAGTGGAACGCCAACTTTGGCACTGCATGGCGCGCACCGCAAGCCAACGAGCTTTTTGCAAATGGGTTACATCATGGTGCGGCCACTGTAGAAATTGGCGATAAAACACTAAAGCCAGAATTGGCTTACAACTTTACCACCGGTATTCAGGCCACTACCAAATACTTTGATGCCAACGTAGCATTGTATGAAAACCTTATTTCGCACTTTATTTATCTGCAACCGGTACTGCCATCTACGCTTACTATACGAGGTCAGTTTCCAACTTACCGCTTTAAACAATCAAACGTTTCGCTTACCGGCACCGATATTGATTTAGCGGCTAAACCCATCAATGGATTAGAACTGTTTTCTAAAACATCGTTGTTGTTTGCTTACAACCTTACCACCGCTGACTGGCAAATTCAAATGCCACCCCAACGGTTCGAAAACGGAATACGCTATACGCTGCGCAATTTCAAACACATTAAAGAAACCTACTTCGGTGTTTCTGTTGTAAATGTGTTGCAGCAAAAACTGATTCCCGAGAATGATACCGATTACGCTGCGCCACCAAAAGCCTATTGGCTTTTAAATTTTGAAGCGGGTTTTAAACTGCAATTCAAAAAGCAGGCAATTCATTTTAGTGTTTCTATTACCAACATGGCTAACATCTCCTACCGAGATTACTTAGATCGGTTCAGATACTTTACAGATAAACAAGGAGTGAATGCCGCTTTGCGCGTTCGCGTTCCTTTCTTTTTTAAGCCCAAAGGCAAAACCAATTAAATCATTTCTAAAAACTAAAATCTTACAAGAATGAAAATTAGAAACACTTTTTACTCAATTATTGCTTGTATTATTCTTTCGGTTGCATTACACTCTTGCAAACCAGATCCTAACAATTGCGACAACTGCGAAACAGAATTAATTACGACTGTAAACGTTGCGCTTACCGATTCTGCTACGGGCACTGTTACTCATTTTATTTTTCGCGATTTAGATGGCGATGGAGCTAATGCACCTGTGCGATTTGATACCATAAAAGTATTGGCAAATCATACTTACACAGCTTCGCTGCTTGTTTTAGATGAATCAAAAACTCCGGCAGATACTATTTCAAACGAAATTTTGGAAGAAGCCAACGACCATCAATTTTTCTTTCACTCGCATGATGTAACAGTTGATTTTACTTACCTCGATTTTGATTCGAATACTCCTCCAATGCCGGTTGGCTTGCTGACAAAATGGACAGTTGGCTCAATCACCGGAATCGGTAAAGTGCATGTAACTCTCAAACATCAATCCGATACCAAAGATGGTAACGAAGCTAATGGCGAAACCGATTTAGATATAGAGTTTAATGTATTAGTTCCGTAATGAGCTAAAGAAGTTGAAACTATAGATAAGTGATAGCTTTATTTTACAGATGTTTGCCCAACAGATTTTTCCCTTGCAGGTTTCTGTCCAGGATGATAAACCTGTTGGGCATTTTGAAATATCTGTTGGCGATCTAATGTCATTGGCTTTAATTTTTTATCAACGAACATTTGCATTTGGTCGGTGTAGTGAGGGCTATTTGGTTTCGATGAAGCCCCATACGCATTCACTGTTTCAATTTCAAGCGTATCCTTCGAATACTTTACCAATTGAATGTATGACTCACCTACAAAAGTTCTTCTCTTACCATCTTTGTATGGCTGGGTTACGTTAGCGGCTATTACTCCGGGCATTCCACCAACGGGCAACTCAATACTGCCGCGCGCATGTTTTTGAACTTCGCCCAAAGTTGGAGTAAGAGTGCCAAAATACTTAAGTAAATGTTTTTTAGCTGAACGTAATGCATCGGCATATTCTTTTTCGGTAAAGGAGTTTGCTTCATAAGAAGTGCCTCTTCCGGCAATTACTTCAATGAGCGGGTACATGGCAAAAGTGATGAGCGCAGCTTGGCGATTACTCACATCACTTTCTCGGTTCCAGTCATGTAATACCTTAATAGCATCAGCTAAGTCGGGATATTTTTTCGGCTCAAGTTCCATAAATACATGAGCGTTTTGAAGTGCATGGTCATAAAAACTATCGTTGAAAGCACAGTTATATTTTACCTGTTTAAACTCTTCATAATCAAATTTATTTTGCCTGTCAATAAGATAATGCCCCATAATACTGCGATTGTTTCTCTCCATTCCGAATCCGAAAGTTGGCTCACAATTTTTCTGTGTGCAATTGTCTCCCGCACCTGTTACTTCAAAACAGGAATTATTAGTGTTGAGTAAATAACCACTTTTAGGATTCAAAACTTGTGGCAACAAATCAAAGGGATAAAAGGGCTGTTGCCATAGTGTCTTTGAGGTGTTGCCAGGTAATACTTTGCTCCAGTCATATTCCGGATTACGGTACGCAAACTGTCCGTTGCTGACATAAAAAATAGTATCGGTTCTATCGGCATAAACAAAATTTACACCCGTAAATGCGCCACCGCTCATTGCATTTTTCCACTCAGTAAAATTTTTAGCCTTATTTAAATTATACAACTGCTCGCAACCGCGTATATCCATGTTGGCAGGAAAACGAACGGAGTAGAAACCGTCTTTGTTTTTGAGAGTAGTTCCGTATTTACTCCAATAAAAAGTTTTAGTAATAGGAATAAGGATAGCACCAAGTTTCACTTTCACTGTTTTCTTTCGCACTTGCAAAGTTTCCCAATGGTCATCAAACTTATACTGCAACTTATTTTTCGGATTCATTTGCAATTTGTATACATCATCTAAATCGGGAGAATTAAGCGTGCATGCCCAACCAAGGTTTTGGTTGGTGCCATGAAACACACTCATGCCTCCGGGGAAAGTACCTCCCAAAATATTTAATCCTTCATCGCTTACCAGGTGTGCTTCGTACCAACTGAACATTCCTTCCAACGGTTGGTGAGAGTTAATAGCTAAGTATGTTTTACCATCTTTAGTACGTGTACTGTTCAATACAAATGCATTGGAACCTGAGGGAAGATTGATTTCGTAAGTGCGGATGTAACGTTGAAATATTTTTTGAAAATCGAGATAAACATTGGTTAGGAATGTGTTGGTGAGAACATATTGCGCGATAACATCCTTAGTTGAAACGGGAAACAATCCCGTACGGAGAAGTTCCTCCGGATGTAAGGCTGCATACTCGTTTAATCCCTGCGTATACGCTTCAATAATTTTTTTGTAATCAGGTGAAAACGAATTTTCATAAGCAGTATCTACTATTTCTTCAGCAGCAACAATAAATGAAACAAAATCTAGTATTGCTCCGTTTTTGCCTTCCACTTCTGCCAGTCTTCCTTTTACTGCCAGCAACATTTTCTGAACGGTATTAAAATCATCTTCGCAGGTAGCCCAGGCAAGACCGTAGGTTGTCTCCGCATCTGTTTTGCCGAAGATGTGAGGCACTCCCCATTTGTCACGCACTATCTCAATATTCTTAGGATTAACACCCGCAAACGAAGTGGAGACAGAAAACAGAATAAAGATACTGATGAAAAATTTTGTCTTTAATGAAGTTGTAATTGTGATAGGCATAGCGGACATATTATCTGATATTCAATTAAAAATAACTATTTGATATGAAGAGTTGTCGAATAGGGGAGTGAGAAATTGTAAGAGTGCGGATGTTTTTTAAGAATCGGAATTTAATTAATAGGTTGGGTAAAATAAAAGATGAAAAGAGCAGTAAAGAAAATATATAGCCGTATCGATAAAATAAAATTACTTTTGCCGTGCAGAGTCACGTTTGTTGTTGGTGAATCTGTATTTAAACAGTAACAACGCCAAAACAATTTTTTATGAATAACGGAACAGTAAAGTTTTTTAACAACGACAAAGGATTTGGATTTATCAAGGACGCAAACTCACCGAATGAGTACTTCGTGCATAGCTCTGGTTTACAAAGCCAAATTAGAGAAGGTGACAATGTAACTTTCGACCTTCAAGAAGGTAAAAAAGGACTAAACGCAGTGAACGTAAGAGTATCTTAATCTTTATCTAATTCATTTTATGCTGAACCCTCCGACTATTCGGGGGGTTCTTTTTTCTCCGAAAATATATGAGATGACAATGCTTTTAAAACCGCATTAAAAAAGCATCAACCACTATCATTGATAAAGTTTAATATTACAGTATGACAGCCGAAGAGTACAAACAATGTTTAAAAGAACTGATGGGTATTCCCGGAGTGGGGCGCTCAGTGGCTGATGATTTAATACAGATGGGAATAAAAAAAGTAAACGACTTAAAAGATAAAGATGCTGATCGGCTTTATCATAAATCGAACCGCGAAGCGGGAGTAGTGCAGGACAAACGCCTGCTCTACACTTTTAGATGTGCTATCTATTTTGCCTCTAACACCACACACGATGAGGAAAAGCTGAAGTGGTCGAACTGGAAAGATTAACGAGTTATTGTTTTCCTCTTTGTGCAATAACTGATCATTGCTTCAATCAATGCACTGTAAAATAAGAATCTGTTTTTTTATTGCTGCGCTTTCCTTTACTCAATTATGTATTGGGCAAACATGGGTAGATACGCTTGATAGCTATGCACGCGAATCATATTTACCTGCTGTGCAATATAAATGGAGATGGACACATGCTGCGTTGCTTAATACAATGATTAAGCAATATAAATGGTGTTCTGCTTCGCAAAAACAACCGTATTTCGATTACATTAAAAAAGCGATGGAGAATACTTATCCTATTGCTAATGGAAAAACGCCTAACTCTGTGGCAAGCGGTATCGGGTTGGCATTTCTTTACAAGGTTACGGGGGATAGTAAATACAAAGTCAAGGCAGAGAAAATATACAGCGACTATCTAAAAATTAGGCGCACTAAAGAAGGTGGTGTTTCGCATTTGATGCTTTTTACAGAGTTGTGGGACGATACTATTTTTATGATTGGTGAATTTCTTCTTGGCATGTACGAAGCAACCGGAGACGAGAAATACTTAGATGAATTTGTAAAGCAGTTTCGCCTGCACAGAGAAAAATTACAAAATTCTGATTATGGCTTATGGGTTCATGGATGGGATAGCGATAATAAAATTCATTGCACATTTTGTAGTCAGATGCGCTGGGCAAATAAAGAAAGCCGCAGAAGTGCAGAGATTTGGGGACGAGGTAATGGATGGATTGTTGTTACCCTTTCCGATGCATTAGAAATAATTCCAAAGAACCATCCTTATTGGAATGAATTCGCGGGCTATTTGAAAGAGATGATAATACATCTACCCGAGTTGCAGGAAAAAGAAACAGGACACTGGTATCAACTTCCTGTAAGAAATACAGATACAACTAATTGGTTAGAGAGTAGCTGTACAGCTATGTTTGCTTATGGTATCAATGCAGCTTTGCGAGAGGGATTAGTTGCTGATTCTACTTACATAGAAAGTGTTCGCAGAGCTTATCGGGGATTAAGAAGGCATAGTATAATACCTGCTGATAAAAAATATCTAACCATAAAAAATGTATGCACGGGCACCTGTATCGGTAATAAAGACTATTACTTCAAGCGAGCATCAAAAACAGGTAAGCCATACGGCCTTGGAATGTTTATTCAGTTTGGCTTGCGGTACGAGTTGGATAATGGCTACCGGTCATCTTTAAATAAGATGAATTAAATAGTAGAAAAAATTTATTTGTAATCTTCTTCCACCTTTGTAATAAAGTCGCGAATAATTTCTGTAGCTCTATAAGGATGCGCCATGTGAAAGAGGTGTTCGCGGAAGAGATCATATTCATGATGATTAGTTATATCCATCACCTCAATATTTTCGCCTGTATAAATACGGGGCACAAAGCGCGCAACACCATCGCGTTCGCTTTTCAGAATTAGTATAGGAATTTTTTTATTCGGAATACTTACCAAGCCGCGTTGTTTATCAAACTGTATACTTTGCTCCAATGCGGAGTGAACTTGTATCGCAAATATTTTTGCAGGTAAGCGATTCAATGCACGTTCAATAGGAATGCGATTAAGGTGCGGAAGCGAATCCATATTTGTCATCAAATACAGAATTCGGTCTTTAGCAGCAGCCCAAATACGTTCGCGCATGTTACTTTCTTTACTAATCAGCCAGTCGGAAAGTTGAATGCCGCGTTTGCGCACTCCATCTTTAGAATCAAGAGGAATCACTCCACGCAAAGTAACTATCATGGTTTTAGCTGCTATACCTTTAATGTGACTAAGAGCTGGTAGAATAACATTATCAAGAAAACCGAGAGCTGCATGTTTGGCTTCTTCTCCAAAGAAAGGATTGCCGCCAATTCGCCCGCGCAAATATTTCTTAACCGCAGGATATTTATTCAGTTCCCGATCAATGAGCATAAAATAAATATTACCCATGGAGTGATCGTAGATGTACACCGGATGACCTTTAGAGCCAAAGTAATCTACTACAGCATTTATGTTACTTGCTATATGATGTGAATATTCTGATGGAGGAAGGTCGCTTGGTATGGTGCCATAATGCATAGCAGCAGCAATATAGAGGTGTGAGGGAAGAATAGATAATAACCCATCGTATGAATTAAGCCCGAGAAACCCGTGAATGAGAAGGATTACCGGCAATTTTTCTTTTGCATTTTCTTTAAATGGATTCGCAGTATCAACACGAATAACACTATTGCCGTATGGAGTTTCGCGGGTTACTTCTATTTGTGGCCAAGTAAGTGCTTTGTCATCAATAAAAACCGTCATTCGTTTTTGAATGCTCGGGATGTACCGCAGAAAACCAGGGCTTTCATTCGGCTTTGCGTCTACTGCATATAACCACGCAAGCGGACGTCTCTTATCCGCCTTAGTAGCAAGGAAAGCAATGCGTTTAGAACGCATTAGAAAGTACGGAGTGCCCGTAATTCTTTTTTCTTTATTACTGTCCGTTACTACAACTGCTATGTCTGTTGAATTGAAAGCAGAAGACTTTCGGTCTATACCTGCCACCCGCCCTCTTGGGTTGCAGGTAAGAAACACATAATCGAACCCTTCTTTATCATGCTCTTTTAAATAAGTAGAAACCTGCTGATTGAAATCAGCCACGTATGCTTCCATACTTTCATGGCTGAAACGATAGCCGATTACCTGTTGGCGGTTGATAAGCCCTTTGCGAAAAAGCTTCTTTACAAACTCGCGTGCATTCATCATGCCTTCGAGTTTATGTTGACGTAAGGAAGGGGAGTTGACAAAAGTGTAGAGTATATTTTCGGGATTCTTTAACTCATTGTAATGCTCAAAAATATAAAGGTAAGCCCCCGCAGCAGATTCACCGTGCGAAAGACCTACCATAAATTTTTGTCCTTTCTCTAAAGTGCGGTTGGCATGTTTAATAAAATGAGTGCCTACTGCTTTATCAAATTGTTCAGTGGTTAAAAAGTATTTTGTATTGGGTACTTCAGGTGTAATAGTTCCGAAAGTATTCTCCTTGTCGGGAGGTGTATTCATATCTGCTGTTATGCTCAGGTTAATGAGATATTAATAAAGCGGGTGCGATATTGCATAAAAATTTATAAGCAAAACATGAATTTGGTTAGCTGTTTTCCACTTGTATTAAAGTGCATATTATGCAATAAGGGAATAACAGCATGCGCTGTAGAGATATTACTATTCGGGTTTTGTTTTTAATAACCCGATAAAAAAAAATTTTACTCTGCCGTAGCGGGGTCAATGATGTGAGCGATTTCGGTAACCACATTGGCAGGAAAACCTCCCTGCTTTGCATGTTCACGAATCATTTCTTCATTGGGTGCTATGTATACGCAATAAATTTTATCGCCTGCAACATAACTGTGTACCCACTGTATTTGTGACCCCATTTTACTAAGCACCCCGCAGGATGTTTGCGAAATACCTTTCAGTTCGGAAGGGGTTAGTTTGCCTGCGGCAGGAATATTGCGCTCGATGATATACTTTGGCATGGCTGAAGCTTTAAAATTAGAAATGGATAAAAATGCATGCCGAAAGTAGAAAATAATTCCAACAGCTTTTATAGGTATTCAATTTCTATTCTTCGGTTTGCGCGTGAATATGGATTGGCTGCATCAACAGGATCCTGAAAACCTTTTGCTTCAATACCTACGCTGTAGTATATTCTTTCTTTGGCTGATTGATACATCCACATTTTTGCTGCATATGCTTGTGTAGTGGCTACTGTTGTGCTTTCTTCTAGAGTATTCATTTTTTCAGTGTAACTGTACATCATCACCTTGTCGGCATTAGCACTTATTCGCAGAGCCAGTTCGGCT
>JBKJJB010000125.1:0-4090 GCA_046598235.1 Chitinophagales bacterium | reverse complement strand
GTTATTTTTATAAGCACCTGCAATGGATAAGAATATCCAAAGCAAACAGATAGCACTGAAAATGAGCGTACCTACGTTTTTAGTAATGGATATATCAACAATACTTTTTGTTGCTTCTTCATCTATTTGGCCTGCTTCGTTCACTGCAACCACATGTTGCTCTTCTAATTTATAGCCATTGTAAGTTGCGTGACCATGTTCAAATTTGCTGGAAAGGAAACAATCAAACCCGCGATTTGAGTAAAGAATAACAGGAAGAGGAAGAGACACAGGGTGACCACCAATATCCATAACGTGCCAGTCGTGTGCATCGCTGATGTGCTCAATAATCATTTTACCGGCATCGAATTTCTTTTCAGAAGTTCCATGAGTTTCAGCAACCTGCTCAGTTGCTGCCGGTGCATGAGTTTCTTCCTGTTCTGCCTTCAAATTGAGGCTAAACGCAAAAGCGAAAAAAGCGACCGAAAAAGTGTATTTTAAGAGGGGAAATTTGCGTAAAATCATGACCGTTTTTCAAAAAGCGGTGCAAACATAAAAGAATAAGTGAATTGAGAAAATGATTGCGGGTAAAAAGTTCGCTTTTTACTTAGATTTCCCGATCTCGTTATACAGGAAACTTACCTCCAAAACAGTAAACACCGCGTAGTAAAAAAGGAAGTGCAGGATAAGCGCAGTTTTGTTATCCGTAGAAAAGAGGAGAAACACAACCAACAAAAGAATGTAAAACATGAACTTAAAAACCGTGCTCGCCATATACTTTCGGATAAACGCCTGGCCATTACCTTTGGCGGCATTCACGAGAAAAAGGTGAATCCCCATAATTGAAAACGAGAAAATTCCAAGGAGTACAAAGCCATTTATAAGGCGATATTTTTCGGGCGCCTGGTTATTCCATACCAACTGAAGAGCCGCACAAATAAGGGTAACTATAAAAACAGCGACTAAAAATTTGGTGGATGAGGATTTCATTTGTAGCATTGTGGCGCAAATGTAATTTCTGTAGTTTAATCAGCGGAGCAACTTACCTACCCCAAAGAACTCCCCCGTTATTTTATAAGTAATGTCCATTTTACTGTTTTTAGGCATGAACTATACACAATTTTTTAATGTATAGGTGTGTTGTTGGATGTTGTAGGTAGCTATTTTTATCTGTTATCAAAAAGCGAGTTATGAATCAATCATTTATCCGAGTATTTGTAAAGTTACTATTCATCTCTACCCTCTTGCTGGCATCGTGCAAAAAGGAATTTAATTTGAATAAGTGGGAGCCGGACATGCTTGTTCCTCTTGTAAAGGGAACCGCTACTATTGAAGATGTTGCCGACCTGAAAGATAAAGTATTTGTGCAAAACATACCTGCCATTGATATTGGATTCGACCCTTTCGTGCCTGTAAATGTTCCTGAATTGGGAATAAATTTTGTGGGACCCTATTCCTATACCCTGTCAGAGTATTTTCGCTTTGTAGAAGTAGACAGTGCCGTGTTCGAAATTGAATTGTATAATTTTTTCCCCATTCCTATTTCAAAAGGAACAAAGGTTATTTTCAGAAGTTCGCCAGACACATCCACCAATGCTAATATTATTTATTCGCATGAACTTTCGCAGGATATTCCAGCCTATGGCAGCTATCCCAAGATTACCGATACTGTTGTAAACAGGATAGTTACCAGCGAAATCTTTCTTTATCTGGAAAACTTTAAAACTGCCGGGGCTACTAATGTAGTGTTCGATACCCAGCCCACCCAACTGAAATTTGAAATTAAATTTCTGAGTGTATTCAGAGTAGCGCTAAATACCGATAAAGTATATGGCATTAGCGATACCACCGAAATGGAGTTGGGTGAAGATGTAGCCGATTACAATGACAGCACAGCCACCGGAAAACTCAACGTTTTTCTAACCAGTTCAATGCCTATCAACTTCAACTTTCAAATGTATTTCTACGATGCTTCGCAGTCCGTTTTGATAGACTCGCTTTATTATGGAGAAATATATGCTCCGGGATGCAACACAAATCAGTTGGGCGTTCCGGTAGATTCAGTAGAAAGAAAATTTGAGATTCCGATTTCTTCGGAGCGGGTAAGAAGACTGAAAGAAGCAAAATATATGGCTTACCGGCTTACAGGGAATACTTACGGCTATCCCCCGGACGTAGTGTATGCGGGTGAAACGTGCGGTTTTAAGATTCAAATAACGGGCGACATTAAACTAAAGATTGCAGCCTTTTTTACACCGTAAACCTTTAGAAATTTATCCCTCATAAAAACTGTATTGACATGAAGAAACTTTGCCTCATCGCCACCCTAATTCTTTTTACATCTTCTGTTTTATTTTCTCAAATCAACTATGCTGCCATCTACGACCCGCATTTAAACAGCAATGGTGCGCGATATTTCCCGAGCCGGCTGGGGACTACTTTTAAGCGGGGTGAAGTAAACTTAGTAAATGTGTATGGGTGGCTCAGCAACAATGCTGTTGGCTATAAGTATATGAAAGGCATGATTTACGGCAATGAAATAAATGTAGGGCAGGTAAAAGATATGGTTGGTCAGCTAAAGGGCAATAACAATGTTTTTTTCGGAGCCGATGTGCAGGTGTTGAATGCAGCATTTAAAATAAACAGTAAAAAGAAAAAGAAAGAAGTTCTGAGCATGGAGATCGGGCACCGGGAGCGTATAATGGGAAATCTGCAATTCAACAAAAACCTGATGAAGATAATACTGGAAGGCAACAAGCAATTTGCCAATCAGAATATTTCTTTGAGTGACGTACGTGCAAATGCTATTTACTCCCGCGAGTTTTTGATGGGTTTTTCCGTTCCTATAAAAATAGTTATGGGAAAACATAGTATGGAACTTCGACCGGCAGCGAGAGGGAAATTTTTATTAGGCATTGCTAATGTATATACCGAAAAAGGGAAAGCAGAAATGTTTACCGAAGCAGAGGGAAGATATATTGATTTCAATTATGACTATAAATTCAGCCATTCGATTTCAACTTCCGGTGCTGCTTTAGCCAGCGGAAACGGATATGGATGGGGCTTGGATATGGGTGCCGGGGTTACATTGGATGATAATATTTCGGTGGATGTTGGGCTGATAGACATAGGTGCCATTAAGTTTACTAAAAACACACAGAATTATCAGCGGAAAGGACTTTACCATTACGATGGAGTTGAACTGATTATAGTAGATAAAGACAGCACTAATACTATCGGATTCGATATTAACGATGATATATTGAACCCTGAAAAATCAAACAATGCTTACACCACGCCTTATGGCATGAAACTAACCCTGCGGGCAGAGTACAGAATGAAAAAGAGCAGTGCTTCAAAAAAGGACAGCACCCATACGTACTATCAGCACCACTTTTTTGTTACTTATGTGCAGGGCTTCGATAATATTTATAACACCACCAAAGTCCCCAACTTTTCGGTGGGGTATATGTATAGCCTGAAAGATATTTTGAATGTGGGTTTGTCGCTTGGATTTCTGGGGTATAACAAAGTTTCCATTGGACCTTTCCTGTCGGTTAAAGGCGGACCGTTTGTTATCGGCTTCGGCAGTAATAACCTTATGGCGTTTATCGCTCCAAAAGTAGGAACCGGAGCCGATGCTTACTTTAATATTGGCTTTAATTTTTAAGCTCTTTCTGAATATTTTTTACAGAGATACCATTGCTTTAAGCGATGGCATCTCTATTTAATTGCTTTTACGCAATCATCATCTGCTGCATCACACTCCACGAGCCGCTTTCTAAAGCTTATAGTAACAGTTTCTCAACTTCTGTTTTCAGCAAAGGCAGATGTTTTACTATTACATTCCATACTACATTATCTTCCACTTCATCGTACCCGTGAACAAGTTTGTTACGCATATCCACTACTTTGCGGGCATTGGTAATAGTTAATGTGGGCTCCATTTTAAGCGCGTTGTTGAGCGCTTCGCCAATGACCGAAAGCTACCATTGTACAGCACTTTTCAGCATCGCATTTTTTTCGTATTCCTGAAAAGAAGAAACACTTTCTCTGAATTTTTCAATCATTGAAATACTGTGAACCACATCTTCGAGATACCGCTTTAGTT
>JBKJJB010000253.1:0-8584 GCA_046598235.1 Chitinophagales bacterium | reverse complement strand
GCACCTATCACTAAGCAGTTTAGTGTGGGGGTGATACAGACGTAGAGAGAATATTTCGATTTCATTACATTTGCAAAATGCCAATATACATTAAGCTCCAGGGTATTTTGTTACTGTTGTTGGTTACTATATCCGGTAACCTGCTATATTCTCAAAAATTGGATCCAAATAAAAGTTGGATGATGCCGGCAGCCGGCTCTGGATATGTACCGATTAACACGGACTTATACGAATTCATGCCAACTAATCTTTATAAATGGTTGCACCATTTACAAACTTATAACTATGATTTTACGGTGATTATGAAAGATGGCAGCATTATCAAAGCCAAATCGAAAATCGGGTATCTTGATTCTTCATCCTTATGTATTATTCATAAGCAGGGAAAGATCGAATATCGCATTAAGCCCATAGACACCAAACAATTAAACTATATCAATGGAAAGGATGAATTGATAGTAGGCATTCCTAATGATAGTTCATGGCTTTTTAAAACCGAAACGGGTAGAATAAATGTGTATTCATACCTCCCTGACCTTTACACTGCTTACATGGTTGCTATCCAAAATGGTAATGAAGGTCCTATTGTAGTGCTGAGTAAAGAAAATTTACGTCCTTTAATAAGTACCAACTCCAAAGCTTTGGAGTTGTTGGAAAAGGGGAATTTGGTTCGCGTGATAAGATTTTATAATAAATTGAAGTAAAGCGATTCCGTTTTCCCTTCAATTACTCTCCCTCCCCCTCGCTGCATTTCTGATTTTAAAAGTAAACTATTTGGTAGATAAGCAGCTCTAAGTTATCGAAGTAACGACATAATAATGTTGCTCAGCAACCTAATTATTATTGCATTTTTTCTTGCCAATGAACTATAACCGGCATCGGCTGTTGTAAGGTATGCTAACTATTATTAAGCAAAAAATGAAGATGTGGTGCTTAAGTATTAAACTTTCCCGGTTCTATTTTTTACTTTTAATCTTCTAAAACATAAGGATGAGAAAACATTTACTCTTTACCTGCTTTGCTGCAATGGTATTTTTTACTTCTTCAGTAAATATATATGCCCAATGTAATGTGGGTGAAACAGAAGTGTCGTTTACGATTAGCACCGATACATACGGCAACGAACTGTATTGGCAGTTAGTATCTGCAAGTAATGCTTGCGGTGTTGGAGTAATTGCAAGTGGCGGCAATAATTTGGTGGGTTGTAATGGAGGCGATGCACAAGCCAGCCCCGGTGGTGGTTATGCCAACAATACAACTATCAGTGCAGGACCTTGGTGCCTAACGGAAGGTGCAAGTCACACGCTACACATGATTGACGATTGGGATGACGGAGCTAATCGCTTTGAAATAAGCATAAATGGTTTTCCGATGTATGAATACACTACTACCGGAGGCACAGGCGGTGAAGAGTCATTTGCGTTTGTAGCATCACCTCCATTGGCTTACAATATGGGTGTTACAAATATTACTACTCCACGGTATATGTTTTTTGGTATCAGCGAAATAAAAGGAACACTCAAAAATTTTTCAGCCAACACTATTAATTCGCTTACACTTAATTACAGTATTAATAATGGAACTGCTGTATCTTCTAATCTCACAGGTTTAAATATTCTTCCTTTTACGGAGTACAGTTTTACTCATCCTGCTGTTTGGGCAACACCCGATACAGGAGAATATATTGTAAAAGTGTGGGCAACCAACCTTAACGGGAATACGGATATGGATCTATCAAACGATGAAAAAAATACGACCATTGTAGTGCTTTCTCCGGTGCCTGATTTGATTGACCAATACCTGTATACCACCCCTGTGTTTACCAATATTGTTACCTCAGCCAATGGTGTTAGCGTACCACGCGATTTAGATTTTCATCCTGATCTTAGGCGATACGAACTGTGGACTATATTGAAAGAAACAGAAAATACTGGAGGCAAAACAATTACTGTTCATAAGGCGGGTAAACCCGGTCAAACTTCGCAGGTAAAGCAAGATGGCAACGCATGGCATTTTATGAATTTGCCAACAGCAATTGCGTTTAGCGACAATGAGAATTTTGCTATCTCGCCTGGTGTGTATGATGCCAATCATGATGGAGGAATGCCTTTTACAGGTCCTTCGCTTTGGTCGAGCGACCCTGCTATTTATGCTCAGCCATCAGGAGGAAACGGCAGTCATTACGATATGCTTCACGAAAGTCCTTATAGCATGGGTATTTGTCACGAAAAAGATAATGCGTTTTGGGTAATGGATGGAAACTCAAATAACGTAGTGCGCTACGATTTTCAAACTCCGCATGTGCCTGGCGGTGACGACCACGCGGATGGAATTATTTGGAGATACCCCGATGTTACATTTCAGAACGACCCTGCTTATCACGTGCCTAGTCATTGCGTATTGAACAAAAGCACCAACCAACTTTATCTGGTTGACTTTGGGGGACAGCGTGTTTTAAAAATGGATATTACCACCGGCACAGCCGGCAATGCACTGACTCCGCATGAAGCAACTTTGGAGTATCGTAACTATAACAACCCTACTCAAAGCGTTGCTATTGATACCGGATTAAACCAGCCATGCGGTATAGAAGTTTTCAAAAATCGGTTGCTGGTAAGCGACTATGCCAATGGTGATATTCGCATCTATGATATTTCTAATAATAACACTGTTTATCTAGGTAAAATTCAAACAGGTGCAGCGGGAATTATGGGTATTAAAACCGGTCCTGATGGAAAGATATGGTATGTAAATGCTTCACAGAATAGAGTAGTTCGTATAGATGGACCGGTGCAGAGTATTGCTCCGCTTACTTGCGATTCGTTTTGTGTATTAAGTATTGAATACGATACCGTGAATGCAGGTTACTTGAATGTGACGATACAGAATAACGACACCAACTTCATTAACTATCCTATTGTACAGGTAATTGCTGCAAATGGCGATACCATTGCCAATACACAGCGTTCTTTTGAATACTATGGGCAACTGCCTAACACTTCGCAAACGTATCACATCAGCACTACACTCAACTCTTTCCCTGCTGGTTTCACCGGGCACATTCGTATGGAAGATGGATTGTTTAATACTGCTTGTGTTATCAATTTTTGTAGTGCCGAAGTTGTTTCGTTGGCAAATACAGAAGATGATTTAGGAATAAGCATTTATCCTAATCCTGCCAGCAATAGAATTGTTCTTGCTTCGGCAGCACCACTGCTCAATGCGGTTATTGCATTGTATGATTTGCAGGGAAAAAGAGTTGCTGAATGGAGAGGAGGGGAGCAGAATATTCAGGAGTTGATGCTTCCTTCAGAAATTTCGAAAGGAGTGTATCTGCTTAAAATTCAAAATCTAAAGCAAGAAAAGAATTTGAAGGTAGTAGTTGAGTAACCGAAACTCTTTCGGCATTAAATAATGTGACTCTCTGTTTGACGTAACCCAGTGGGAATGGGCTGTCATTTCGAGCGTAGGTTTCTGAAGCGAGAAATCTTGTATTGTGTTTATCATGCCAATACAAGATGCTTCACTCCGCAAAGCTGCGTTCAGCATGACAGTACCCTGTTTGTAGTCTAGGTTACATCAGCCGGAGAGTCAGATTAAATTACAGAGGTGGGAATTTTCCCACCTCTGTAATTTTTTTTCTTCTCTATTTCTCCAGTATGCTAATTGCCTTTCGATTCCTTTTTTTCGAATAACGAAAAATCAATTCCATCCTTTATTTTACTTTTCATCAATGCCAGTTCTACCACTTCATCCATTGATTTTACATAATGGAATTTGAGGTTCTTAATGTAGTCCTTGTTTATCTGTTCTACATCTTTGCGATTGCGCTCACACATGATTATCTCTTTCAATCCTGCGCGTTTAGCAGCAAGAATCTTCTCCTTAATACCACCTACGGGCATTACCTTTCCACGAAGAGTTATTTCACCCGTCATGGCAAGAAATGGTTTTACTCTACGTTGTGTAAATAAAGATGCAAGAGAAGTAAGAATTGTAATTCCTGCGCTCGGTCCGTCCTTCGGTACTGCGCCTTCCGGGAAATGTATGTGCATATTTACCTTACTGAAAATATCGGGGCTGATAGATAGCTTCTCCGCATTCGCTTTAAGGAAAGTAACTGCGGTAGTGGCAGATTCTTTCATTACATCGCCTAGGTTTCCGGTAATGGTCAGTACACCTGTTCCTTTGCTCAAAGTAGATTCAATGAAAAGAATATCTCCGCCTACGGGAGTCCACGCTAAACCAACAGACACACCGGGAATATTTTCTTCAGTGTAAATACTTTTGTCGAATTTCTCCAATCCAAGAATCTTGCTCAGGTCTTCATCCTTCACTAGCGGATTGTATTTTTCTTTTGTTGCCACTTTCATTGCCACGCTTCTCATTACCGAAGCCAACTGACGATCAAGTTCGCGCACACCGCTCTCTTTAGTGTAGTCTTCAATAATTTTTTCCAACACCTTATCATTTATCTGTACCTGCTTAGGTTTCAAACCGTGATTGGTGATTTGCTTTGGCAGCAAATGTTTTTTACCAATCTGCAATTTCTCTTCAATAGAATATCCTTCAATAGGAATTATCTCCATACGGTCACGCAAGGCGGGCTGAATAGTTTGTAATGAATTGGCGGTAGCGATGAAAAGCACTTTGCTTAAATCATATTCAAGCTCTAAGTAATTATCGTAGAAAGCGTTGTTCTGTTCAGGGTCGAGCACTTCAAGCAAAGCAGAGCTTGGGTCGCCTTTATAATCGGCACCTACTTTATCAATTTCATCAAGAATGAAAACAGGATTTGAACTTCCCGCTTTCTTTAAACTCTGAATAATTCTTCCGGGCATAGCACCGATATATGTTTTGCGGTGACCGCGTATTTCAGCCTCATCATGCAAACCACCGAGGGCGATGCGCACATATTTTCTTCCCAACGCGCGACCAATGCTTTGACCCAACGAAGTTTTACCAACTCCCGGAGGACCAACCAGGCAAAGTATCGGGCTTTTCATATCGCCTTTCAACTTCAACACTGCGAGATATTCAAGAATGCGCTCTTTTACTTTGTCAATGCCGTATTGCTCTTTGTCAAGAATCTTTTTAGCGTGTTTAATATCGAAGTTATCCTGCGTAAAAACTCCCCAAGGCAAATCGAGAATCAACTCTACATAATTCAACACTACCGAATATTCGGCAGCAATAGGATTCATGCGCTGTATTTTCTCTAGCTCTTTTTCTACCGCTTCTTTTGTTTTTGCGGGAAGAGAGAGTTTCGACATTTTCTCCTTCAACCTAAGAATATCTTTATCGGCTGAGTTAACTCCCAACTCATCCTGTATGGTCTTCAACTGCTGGCTGAGAAAATAATCGCGCTGCTGCTTATCCATCTCCTGGCGAACCTTGCCTTGTATCTGGTTCTTCATCTCCAGCATCTGAATTTCTTTATTCAGATGTTCGAGCACAAACTGAACGCGCTCTTTCATATCTGCAATCTCCAGCAACTTCTGTTTTTCTGTAATAGGAATTTGAAGATTGGAAGAAATAAAGTGAGTGAGCGTAACCGAGCTGGTAATATTTTTTAATACGATAGCCGCTTCCGAAGGAATCTGCGGATTGAGCTTGATGATATTGCCCGCTAATTCTTTAATACTCATCATCTGCGCTTCAAATTCTTTATCGGCTAAAGGAATTATGTCGTGCAGTAATTCAATCTCCGCCTTAATAAACGGCTCTGATGAAATCAATTCTTTGGTCAAAAAACGATTGCGCCCTTGGATGATAGCAGTAGTAGAACCATCGGGCATTTTAATCATGCGCATAATTTGCGCTACGGTTCCAATCTTAAATAAATCAACGAACTCGGGTTCTTCAATATTCGCGTCAACCTGTCCGACAACGCCTATTAGTTTATTCGCCTTATATGCCTCTTTGACCGCTGTAATACTTTTATCGCGCCCAATTGTAATAGGTAAAACTACCCCGGGAAACAAAATTGTATTCCGCAAAGGCAGAATGGGAAGTATATTAGGGATGTCTAACTTTTTGCCATCTGCACCCTCTTCATCGGGGAGAATAGGTAAAAACTCTACATCATCATCGCTCACAGGCTGTTGAAGAAAATCCATCGGATCCATGCGTCACATTATTTAGTTCGAAAATAAGAGAAACTGATAAGTCAATAGATATGCCAATGGCAGAGTGGCAGAAATTAATGGAGAAGATATTAAGAATAGTTTAGAACAAGCCAAACAACTCCGCTCTCACTCTATTGATTACATCATGCTGTGCTTCTTCGTCTTCGGCAAAGTTCACCGCATCAATATCAATAATCAACAAGCGACCGGCTTTGTAGGTGCCAATCCATTTTTCGTAATATTCATTCAGTCTGCGCAAATAATCGAGACGAAGATTGTCTTCATAATCTCTACCACGTTTTTGAATTTGATTAACGAGTGTAGGAACCGTAGCTTTTAAATAGATAAGTAAATCAGGTGCTTTAATGCGTGATGAAATAGTTTGATATAACTTTGAATAGTTTTCAAAATCGCGCGTACTCATCAAGCCCATGCTGTGTAGGTTGGGAGCAAAAATCATTGCATCTTCATGAATGGTTCTGTCTTGAATCACCACTTCGGTTCCTTCCTGAATTTCAATAATCTGGCTGAAACGAGAATTCAAAAAGTAAACCTGTAGGTTGAAAGACCAACGCGGCATATCCTCGTAAAAATCATTTAGGTAAGGGTTGTTCTCTACATCCTCAAATTGCGGCAACCATCCAAAATGCTTTGAAAGAATTTTGGTGAGGGTGGTTTTTCCTGCGCCTATATTTCCGGCAATGGCAATGTGCTTTACATTCTTAATCGGCTTAGGACCCGAAGACTTTGCCTGTGGTTTTGCCGCAGGTTTAGGTGCTACTTTCCCTTTTAGAGCTGGTGATTTTTTTACAGCTGCTTTTGGCTTGGACTTAACTTTTGCCACCACCTTAGCTTTTACCTTTGGCTTCGGCTTTGGTTTTTGCTGCGGTTTAGCTTGTGCTTTTTTCTTTGGTGCAGGTTTCTTTGCAACTTTTTTCTTCGCCATAATTATTTTCTTAAATAGAATCGTACGTAAAATTAATTGCGCATGATACTTGTGTTATTAGTGTGTGTTCCTGTAAGGAATAGGGCGAATGTAAAAATTGTTTCGCGCTTAAAAACTTTTTAGTCCTATAATTTCCCTTACGTCTTTTAATGTTTGCGAAGCACTTGCTCGGGCTTTGCTTCCTCCATCGCCTAAAATTTCGTAAACCTTTTTTTCGTCACTTGATAATTCATTTATCTTTTCGCGGATAGGCGAGAGGAAGGCAACCATATCTTCTCCTAATTGTTTTTTCATATCTCCGTATCGGATGGAGCAGCCATTGAATTGCTCTTCAAAAAAAGTCACAGTTTCCGGTTTCGAAACATAGGTCATTAAATCAAAAACATTTTGAATGACAGGTGGCTTGGCGGCATTCATTTCTTTCGGTCCGCTGTCGGTTGGCATCCGCATAATTTTTTTACGAATTACATTGGGTTCATCTTCCAGGTAAATGCAGGTATATTCAGGTTTAGATTTACTCATCTTCCCTTCGCCATCTAAACTTGGGATGTTCACTAATTTGTCGCTGAAAGAAAACGGTTGCGGCTCGGGAAAATAATCTACTCCATAAAGATTGTTGAATCTTCTTGCAAAGTCGCGCATCATTTCTACATGCTGTTGCTGGTCTTTTCCTACAGGAACTTTCACGGCTCTATGAACAATTACATCAACAGCCATTAAAACGGGATAAGTAAGAAGCCCTGCGTTTACGTTATCGGGCTGATCTCGAACTTTCTCTTTAAAAGTGGCTTCGCGCTCTAACTCACCCAAATAAGCATACATATTAAAAATGAGATACAACTCAGGAATTTGCGGCACATCGCTTTGCAAATACAGCGCACATTTATTAGGGTCGAGACCGCAGGCAAGATAAACAAGAGCAATGTTTTTTGATTTATCACGAAGGTCGGCAGCGTTTGGATGGGTAGTAAGCGAATGGTAATCGGCTACAAAAAAATAGCCGTTGAATAGGTCCTGCATCTTCACAAAATTCAACACCGCTCCGAAATAATTTCCGAGATGTTGTTTCCCTGTGGGGCGTACTCCGCTTACTGCAATTTCCTTCAACATGATGATGATTCTGTTATTTTTGAGCGCTCGAAAATAATTAAACAGATGAAGATAGATAATGAATTAGTTGACCGTCTTGCGGAGCTTTCTCGCCTTGAGTTTGATGAACAAGCTAAAGAAGGATTGAAGAAAGATTTAGGAAAAATTCTTGACTTGGTTAAGAAACTTGAAGAGGTGAATGTAGATGGAGTGGAGCCGCTTATTTACATGACTGATGAGAAAAATGTTTTGCGCAAAGATGAAGTGAAAGATATGGTGACTAAAGAAGAAGCCCTGCAAAATGCTCCGCAAAGAGACAGCGATTATTTTAAAGTGCCGAAGGTGATTAAGAAGTAACCGGTAAATACAAATTCAAAATTTCAAATAGTGTCGAATACGATAATTGAAATAAAAAATATCA
>JBKJJB010000147.1:0-4304 GCA_046598235.1 Chitinophagales bacterium | reverse complement strand
AATTGTTGCCGATGACGCAGTAGAAAATCCGATTACTCAGGTGGGTCTTACCGAAGCACAAAAAATTGAAGAAGATTTTGACATAGGTGAAGAAACCTATGAAAAAATCGAACTTGAAAGTTTCGGTCGCAGAGCGGTTTTGGCTGCCCGTCAAACACTTGCTTCGCGCGTTGGTGATTTAGAGAAGGACGAAGTTTTCAAAAAATATAAAGATCGTGTAGGCGAAATTATTTCGGCTGAGGTTTACCAGGTTTGGAAAAAAGAAATTTTGATGCTGGATGAAGAAGGCAACGAATTGCTGCTTCCTAAATCTGAACAGATTAAAACCGATTTCTTTAAAAAGGGAGAAACAGTTCGTGCAGTAGTTAGAAAAGTAGAGTTAAGAAACGGAACACCATTTATTATCCTTTCAAGAACAGATAATGCCTTGTTGGCGAAATTGATGGAACAAGAAGTTCCGGAAATTTTTGACGGCTTAATTGTAATCAGAAACATCGTCCGCGAACCTGGAGAAAAAGCAAAAGTGGTAGTAGAATCTTTCGATGATCGTATTGACCCGGTAGGTGCTTGTGTGGGTGTAAAGGGTTCGCGTATTCACGGTATCGTTCGTGAATTAAAGAACGAGAACATTGATATTATCAATCACACAAACAACCTTTCATTGATGGTGCAGCGGGCTTTGGCTCCTGCAAAAATTACTTCACTTGATATTAATCAGGAAACTAAAAGGATTGCAGTTTATCTGAAACCCGATCAGGTTTCTCTGGCTATTGGAAAGCGCGGAGTGAATATCAAATTGGCAAGCCGCTTGGTTGGATTTGAAATTGATGTTTATCGTGAAAATGAAGAAGGCAACGAAGATGAATACGATATTGACCTTGAAGAATTCTCTGATGAAATTGAAGGCTGGATGATTGACGAGTTGAAGAAGATTGGATGCGATACAGCAAAGAGTGTTCTTCAGTTGAACGATGATGAGTTAGTGCGCAGAACAGATTTGGAAGAAGAGACCATCAAAGAAATCAGAAAAATTCTGGAAAGCGAATTTCAGAATGACGAGAAGAAGTCCTGAGTTTTGAGATGAAAACAATAAAACAAAAACAAGTGTACAGGTAATGAGCAATTGGTGATAAGCACTAATTGCTCATTGCCAACACATCAATACTATCACTAAAAACAATACATGTCAGAAGTAGCAAAAGCAGTTAGACTTAGTAAGGCAGCGGGTATTTACAACGTTAGCTCAGATCATATCATGGATGCCCTCAAGAGCAAGGGCTTTAGCGATTTGAATCCGAATACTAAGCTCTCGCCCGAAATGATTGTCGTGCTTGATAAAGAATTCGGTAGCGATAAATCTATTAAGCAGCAGGCAGACAATACCAAAATTGAAAAAGCGGCACAGGAAACAGTGGAGATAAAGGTGGACTCTATTGCTACTCATAAAAAGAAGGATAAGGAGGAGGAGAAAGATGTTTTAATTAAGAGCAGCATTGTTACCAAACCGGAGGAAGAAGTAATTGCTGCCGATAAAAAGCAGTTGGACGGACCTAAAGTGGTTGGCAAAGTTGACTTAGAGCCAAAACCTAAAAAAGAAAAGAAGAAGAAAGAAGAAGAAGTCGTTGTTGCTCCTGCGGTTGTTCCGGAAGTGGTAGAGGAAAAACCAAAGAAGAAAAAGGTTGAAGAAGAGCCCGCACCCGAAGTTCTAATGGAAACCAAGTACAAAACTCTTACCGGTCCTAAACAGGTGGGAACTGTTGATCTTACTAAGTTTGATGAGAAGCCAAAGAAAAAGGAAGAGTCTGCTGAAAAGAAGGCTGATGGTGTTAAACACGAAAGAGTACGCAAGCTGGTACAAAAGAAAGTGCGGGCACCTTTAGCAGGCGATCCGTTCTATGATAAAAAAGTAGAGAACTTCCAGCGCAAACGCGACACTCCTTTTGTAAAACGTCCGGAGGTTGGGGCAGCACCTGCTGAAATTACTGAAAAGCAGATTGAAGATAAGATTCGCGCTACAATGGCGAAAATTCAGGCGCAAACTTCCAAGAGTGACCGCTCGAAATTCAGAAGAGGAAAGAGAGAAGCTATTCAGGAGAAAAAGGCGGCAGAACTCGAAGGTGTTGACCATGGCAAACTTCAGGTAGCAGAATTTATTTCTGTTGCCGAACTTGCCAGCTTAATGAACATTACTCCTGTGCAGGTAATTTCAACCTGTATGCAGTTAGGGGTAATTGTTTCTATCAACCAAAGATTGGATGCCACAGTAATTGAATTGGTTGCTGCTGAACATGGTTTCCAAATAGAATTTATTTCTGCGGCTGATCAAACAGCATTTAAAGAAGAAACTCCCGATACCCCCGAAAATTTACAAACCCGCGCACCTATCGTAACTATCATGGGTCACGTAGATCACGGTAAAACATCTTTGCTCGATTACATTCGTAAAACAAATGTGGTGGCAAAAGAAGCCGGAGGTATTACACAGCACATTGGTGCGTATGAAGTAACCACTGCTGATGCAAGAAAAATTTCTTTCCTTGATACTCCCGGTCACGAAGCGTTCACCGCCATGCGTGCGCGTGGAGCTAAAGTGACGGATATTGCAGTTATCGTTATTGCGGCAGATGATGCGGTGATGCCTCAAACGAAAGAAGCCATCAACCATGCACAGAGTGCAGGTGTGCCAATGATTTTTGCATTCAACAAAATTGATAAGGACGGAGCCAATTCAAATAAAATACGTGAGCAGCTTTCAGGAATGAATTTATTGGTGGAAGAATGGGGCGGTCCGCATCAATCGCAGGAAATTTCTGCCAAGAAAGGATTGAACATTGATTTGCTTCTTGAAAAAATTCTTATTCAGGCAGAATTGTTAGAGCTAAAAGCGAATCCTAAAAAATTAGCGATTGGTTCAGTAATAGAAGCAACGCTTGATAAAGGTCGTGGTTATACTACTACGCTACTTGTTCAGGCAGGAACTTTAAATATGGGGGATATTATTGTTGCTGGTCCTTATTATGGAAGGGTAAAAGCGATGTTTAATCATACCGGTGCTAAGATGAAAGATGCAGGTCCTTCGGTTCCAGTGCAGATACTTGGATTGAATGGCGCTCCGCAAGCGGGAGAAAAATTTAAAGTGTTTGACAATGAAGCGGATGCTAAGGAGTTAGCAAATAAACGTGCTCAGATTGAACGTGAAACCGGAATCAGAACCAAGAAACATATTACACTCGATGAAATCGGAAGGCGTTTGGCACTTGGTAATTTTAAAGAACTCAACCTCATTCTTAAGGGTGACGTGGACGGCTCGGTGGAAGCTCTTGCAGATTCATTACTTAAACTTTCAACCGAAGAGATTCAAATTAAGATTATTCATAAAGGAGTAGGTGCAATTTCCGAATCGGATGTGTTGCTTGCTACCGCATCAGATGCTATCGTAATAGGATTCAATGTTCGTCCGTCTCAGAATGCGAGAAAAATTGCGGAAACCGAAGGAGTTGATATTCGCCTATACTCTATTATCTACAATGCTATTGAAGAGATTAAGAGCGCGATGGAGGGATTATTGGAACCTAAGATTGAAGAGAAGATTATTGGTAATCTGGAAGTTCGCAACGCCATACATGTAAGCAAAGTGGGAACTATTGCCGGTTGCTTTGTGAAAGAAGGAAGAGTGTTGAACAAGTCGAAGGTTCGTGTAATTCGTGATGGAATTGTAATTCACACAGGTGTTGTTGCAGGGTTAAAACGTTTCAAAGATGACGCTAAAGAAGTTGTGAGCGGATTGGAATGTGGTGTAATGGTGAAGGATTACCAGGATATAAAAGAAGGAGACGTTATTGAAGTGTTTGAAGAAATAGAAGTGCAACGGAAATTATAAGCCCCACCTAAATCCTCCCCGAAAGGGAGGACTTAAAATAAAAAAGCCACCGCATTTTTTGGGGTGGCTTTTTTATTTAGCCAAAACTTCACGGTAAACTTTCATAGTTTTTTCGGCAAAGACTTTATCAGTCATGGTTTGTGCGTGATCGAATCCGGCTTCAATCATTTGGTTTCTTAATGGTTCAATACTCAACACTTTCATCATCGCATTTGCAATTTCTTCCGCAGAACTTGGATTTACATAAAGAGAATTTTTTCCTCCTGCTTCTTCAATGGCACCGCCCTTAGTTGCAATTACCGGAACCTTGGAAAACAGAGCTTCTAAAACGGGTATCCCAAATCCTTCGAACAAACTTGGGAACACAAATGCACTTGCCATTTGATAAATAGCGGGTAAATCTTCATTTGAAACATTTGAAATA
>JBKJJB010000123.1:0-3053 GCA_046598235.1 Chitinophagales bacterium | reverse complement strand
TAAACAATATTCCACAGCGTGCGGTCAATATTAAATTTGGCAATTGCTTCTGCGCTGTTTCCGCTAACGGTAATTTTTGCGGGAAACTCAACATTCTTGGTTATCCCTTTTAACGTAAGGTTGCCGCTTACTTTATGTGTAGGGTTGGTTACTTTATACTTATTGATTACACTCTGGCGGGGGTCCTCCGCCTCGGTAACAGATTCTGTAAAGGGTGTTATGCCTGTAATTTCAAAAGTGCCTGTGGGATATTTTTCCACTTCAAAAAAATCGGCAGATTTTAAATGCGTGGTCAGTTTATCATCTCCTTCTTTTTTACTTCCCTCGGGACCGGTAACGGTAATATTCCCCAAATCGAGCACAAATGTGCCCCCTGCAATTCCGTTATTCTTAATCGTTAGCTCACCGCTTTTAACGGGCACTTCACCCACATGATACCCGCTCACCTTTGTTCCCACCCATTCAATTTTGCTGTCTTCAGGTTGAATAATAAATGTTTTACCTTCTGCATTTTCAGAGGGAACTTCTTTGGTTTCGGTGGTAGTTGCCTGATCGCTTTCAGGAGCATTCTTGCAGGCGGTAAAAATGGATACACATAATACGATGGTAGTAATAAGGGATAGCTGTTTCATGGTGCTTGTCTGTTTTTCCATGAAGAGGTCAAAGATTGAGCCACAACAAATTCAAAAGGTCAGAGAGGCATAAGGTTTGTGTAAACCATAATTGCATTGTGTCAGTGCCACTTGGCAAATCAATAATTCGAAGTTGCACATACAGGTATATAGTTTAACTCTGCGTTACTTTTTAAATCTGATTACCGAATTGAAATACTAAAGGAGAGTTCCGAAGCGGCATGGCATTAATTTTGGCTATGAAATGCTTGTCATGCTTGTATTCAAATTGATTGTGTATGTTCTTTCGATAGTGCTTATATTGATAGTGCTATTACCACTTTGCAAAAAGGATTATTGGGTCTTCAGGGTATTTGATTATCCGCGCGTACAAAAATTTACAGGCATCGTAATCTTGTGCTTCCCCTGGATATTCCTTCTGTATTCAGATGCACAATGGTACGATTACTTGCTTTTTGCAATTTTACTAACCTGTCTGGTTCACATCATGTTTTTGATTTATCCCTTTACTCCATTTGGTAAAAAAATGGTTGGTAAAGCAAACCCAACAGCAAATTTGCCCACCCTAAATCTTTTAGTAGCCAATGTATTTCAGGATAATCGTAATTACAACCAACTATTGCAACTGGTGGAATGCAGAAATCCTGATATTGTATTTTTGCTGGAAACAGATGATGTCTGGCAGGAAGGAGTAAAAAAACTCCGCAACAGTTTCCCTTATTCTATTGAAGTGCCGCAAAAAAATACTTACGGACTTTTGTTTTACAGCAAATTACCTCTTAAAACACAACAGATAAATTATCTGATAGACCACGAAATTCCATCGGTTATAGCAGAGATAGAATTTGATACGCACACCGTTAAAATTTTCGGACTGCATCCAACACCGCCCACGCCCCAGGAAAACGAACAAAGCACAGAGAGGGATGCAGAAATACTGATGATTGGAAAAATGGCTGACAAAGAAAAAGGACCCTGCCTCGTCATTGGCGATTTGAATGATGTAGCATGGAGTTCAACCACCGAATTGTTTTTAAAAATAAGTGGATTACTAGACCCGCGAAGAGGGCGCGGATTATTCAGCACATTCCATGCAAAGTATTTTTTTCTACGCTGGCCGCTTGACCATTTTTTTATCAGTGGGCATTTTCGGCTGGTCAAAATGAAAGTGGAAAAAAATATAGGATCAGATCATTTTCCAATAAGCATAAGCCTTGTCATTTCCAGTAAAAATGATAACAACCAACTACATGCAGATGAGGAAGACAAAAAGCTGGTTGACAAAAAAATTAAAGCCGCGATCCAGGGTAACCACAGGTAAATACATATTCATCTAACTCTTCAGCAGGATAGCTTTAAACAAAGTAACACAACTTAAAGTTTAGTAAGTCTCTTTGCTTTTCGCCCCTGTTAGTGATATAGCATCTGCTTTATAGTGACCGCCCATCCAGTAAGGTGGACATCATCGACAAGAAAGAATACAACCCCCACTAATTAGCCGCAGGAATATAGATATCAAACCGGGCGCCTTTGTTTAATTCGCTGCTGGCGGTAATAATACCCGTGTGGTTCTCTACTATTTTTTTCACAATGGCAAGACCGATGCCTGTGCCGGCATATACCTCTTTGCTGTGTAGCTTTTGGAAAACCTCAAAAATGCGTTCGTTGAAATAGGGCTCGAAGCCGATGCCGTTGTCTTTAACGGTAATATGAGAATAATTTTTTTCAGGAAACAGATTGTCGTTGTTTGCTTCACTGCCTTTTATAAGGCGGCACTGGATGGTAATGTGCGAAGGGATGTCGGTTCGTGAAAATTTGAGCGCATTGCTGATAAGGTTATACAGAAGCTGTCGAAATTGGAAAGCGATGATGTTAACAGCACAGAGGTCGGTGGCTTCGATGGTGGCGCGCTTTTCCTGAATGGTATCTTTTAGTTCGGCTTTTACATCATCTATAATTAGTTGCAGGTCGGTTTTTTCAAACTTCAGTTCGGTAGTATTAATACGGGAGAATGCCAATAAATCTTCAATGAGTTGTTGCATTCGCCCGGCTGATGATTGTATGCGCTGGAAATTAAATTTCCCGTTCTCCGATAGATTATCATTTTCATTTTCGAGTATTACTGTAACAAAGGTTTGAATTTTTCGCAGCGGTTCCTGCAAATCATGGCTCGATACGTAAGTAAATGCCTCCAATTCTTTGTTAGCTGCCGTTAACTCGGCTGCGCGTTTTTCTTTCTCCTTGTTTTGAAAAGCCAACTCTTTATTTGCAATAATTAGTTCGGCTGCCCGCTTTTCTTTCTCATCATTTTGAAACGCAAGTTCTTTATTGGCTATAATTAACTCTTCTGCCCGTTTTTCTTTCTCTTCGATTTGAAATGCAAGTTCTTTATTTGCAATGATCAGCTCCGCTGCCCGTTTT
>JBKJJB010000016.1:0-2876 GCA_046598235.1 Chitinophagales bacterium | reverse complement strand
TTACACCTTTTACTTCCGGTGAAGAGGCGAGATAGACAGAAGTCTTCGCCCCATCCTCAACACTAATAGCACCGAATTTGGTTAACACCGACCAAACAATGGTTGAATACCAGGTGGCGTTTTTGTTTCCAATGTGTGTTTTTACAAATCCGGGATGCAGGCTATTCACGGTAACCTGAGTTCCTTTCAATCTTTCGGCTAACTCGTTGGTGAAAAGAACATTCGCCAATTTGCTTTGAGGATATGAGTAACGAACGAAAAAGCTTTTGTCTTTTGTGAAAGATTCAAAATCAATTTTGCCGTTATAATGCGAGTCGGAAGAAACATTCACAATCCGTGCATAGTCAGATTTCTGAATTAAGTCAAGCAAGAGATTTGTAAGCAGGAAATAAGCAAAGTGATTGGTGGCGATTGTCTTTTCCAGTCCATCTTCACTCAACTCAAATTTGATAAACGCACAACCTGCATTGTTAATCAGCACATCCACCACACTCATTTCGTTTTGAATTTCAGAAGCCAGTCTCTTGATGGATTTTTGCGAGGAAAGTTCTGCGAGAAAATATTTTACGCTTTTGTTTCCGCTTGTAGCAATAATTTCTTTCACTGCCTCTTCGGCTTTCTCTTTACTACGCGAAACGATATAAATATTTGCACCTTGTTTTGCCAGAGCAATAGAGGTTGCTAATCCGATTCCGGCATTACCACCGGTGATGATGATGTTTCTGTTTTTCATTTTATGAAGATAGTTTTATCTGTTTTTGAAATCATTCTGCCAATACTTTCTAATTCAAATCCTACCTGCTTCGCAAACGATTTGAATTCTCCTTCTTTTTCAGAATCAATAGCAATCAATAACCCCCCGCTTGTTTGAGGGTCGCAAAGTGTAAGTAATGATTCACTGCCTATTCCCTGAACTTTGCTTTCGTAGCTTTTCCAGTTGCGCATAGTGTTGTCGGCATAAATAAATTTTGAGCTAAGCTCCTTTACTCTTTCCATTAGTGGAACCTTTGCATAATTAATTTCAGCAGAGAGATTTGAGCCTTCGCACATTTCAATTAGGTGACCGAGCAAACCAAAGCCCGTAACATCTGTAAGTGCATGAACAAATTCATGTTTGCCTAATTCTTCTCCAAACGTATTAAGTGAACACATTGAATCAACGGCATGTTGAATTTCCTTTTCGGAAAGTAATTCTCGTTTTAGTGCGGTCGCAATCATTCCGGTTCCGAGTGGTTTAGTAAGAAAAAGCAAATCGCCCTCTTGCGCTGTAGAGTTTTGTTTCAGATTTTTAACCGGAACAATTCCGTTCACTGCTAAACCAAAAAACGGTTCGGGCGAATCAATCGTGTGACCGCCTGCAAGTGCAACTCCCGCTTCGGCACAAATACTTTTCCCTCCGGCAATAATTTGTTGTGCAATTGCTATAGGAAGTTTTTCAACCGGAAATCCTAGAACGGCAATAGCAAGAAATGGTTTGCCGCCCATGGCATACACATCACTTAATGCGTTAGCGGCAGCAATTCTTCCGTAATCAAAAGCATCATTTACAATCGGAGTAAAATAGTCTACGGTGCTTATTAAAGCTGTCCCGTTTCCCAGGTCGTAAACTGCTGCATCATCTTTGGTTTCGTTACCAACCAACAAATTTTTCGACAGGAAATTCTCCCCTGTATTTTTTAATATTTCTTCCAGCACAGCCGGAGCAACTTTGCATCCGCATCCGCTGCCATGACTGAATTGTGTAAGTTTAATTTCCATATTTTTTGTTGGCAGCTTCTATCAAAGTGCTTGCAATTGACTTTACATCTTCCTCTTCAAAAGCAAATCGGAATACTTCTTTGGTCTCTTTCATTGTTATTCCTTTGTCATAGGCTTTGTCGTAATAATACAAAGCTATCTCTGCGGCAAGCTTTGTATTCTTTTCTTCAAGAGCAGTAATGGCATTTTTACATTGCTCATTCCCCAGCCTCCGCACAATATTTCCAAAGGCAGTTTTTAATTCTTCATGCGAAAAGCGTCCATATTCTTCCGCCAACTTATTCAAACGAATTTCAAGCGGTAAATCAATCACAAACAAAGGAGATAAGCGGAGGTTGTTCCAAAAATTTAAGTCGAGGAAAACTCTGCCGATAGTTTTGCTTTCATCTTCCAGCCAAACCCTTCTTTTTACATCAAATATTTTTAATTCTTCAGCTAATAAATTTTCGAAGTGTTCTGTAGAGGGTTGTGGTGGCTGACCCAGTGCGCCAAAAGCAGAACCCTTATGATTAGCAATTCCTTCAAGGTCAATAACTTGTTCGCCTTGAATTTTGAGTTCATTCAATACCGCTGTTTTGCCACTGCCTGTTCTTCCGCCAATCACTATGAATCGAAATTTCTTTCCAATAACATCCAACACTTGATGGCGATATGATTTATAGCCACCCTTCAAAACAAAAACTTCGTAGCCGAAAAGATTTAGCAACCATGCCATACTTCCACTTCGCATTCCTCCGCGCCAGCAATGAACAAAAACTTTATTCTCTTTTATAACGGGCTGAACGAACCGAACAAAGTCGCCCATCTTTTTCCCAACTATATCAAGTCCGATTAAAATAGCTTCGTTACGGCTATTCTGTTTGTAGGTGGTTCCCACAATTTTCCGCTCTTCATTATTAAACAGCGGAAGGTTCGTTGCATGTGGGATGTGTCCGTAATTAAATTCTCCCTCAGAACGAACATCAAGTGTAAGATGTTCGTTCGATTGTATTAAGAAATCCTCTATGGAAAGCTGATGAATCATTTCGTGATTAAAGGTATTGCTTCACGAAACTGTATAGATTAAAATTAGAAGCGGTCATTTCTTTACTTAATTCTGATTTCATTTTTTCGCGGTC
>JBKJJB010000410.1:0-8237 GCA_046598235.1 Chitinophagales bacterium | reverse complement strand
TCACTTACCGCAGCAGCATTCAGTATCCGCGAATACTCAGTAATATTTGGGGCTATACCGATACAGTTAATCAGAAAGAATATGCGCTGGTAGGAGAGGAAACCGGACTTTCGATTGTAGACGTTACCGACCCCGACCATCCAAACGAATTGTTTTTTGTTGCTAATGATACTTCTACCTGGCAGGAACCAAAAACATGGAGCCACTATGCCTACATGACCAACGAGAACGGTGGCGGTCTTTTGATTGTTGATCTTGGTTTTCTTCCCGATTCAATTCGTTCTACCAAATGGAGCGGAGTGCCTAACGAGAACTATGTAAAATCACACTCCTGCTTTATTGATGAAAAAGGATTTCTGTATCTCAATGGCAGCAACCTCTTTAACCGAGGCTGCATCTTCTGCGATTTGAAACCCGACCCGATGAACCCCACTTTCTTAGGACACTACGAAGATTTTTATGTGCATGATTGCTATGCGCGTAACGACACTATGTATTCAGCAGAGATTTTAAACGGACAATTTTCGGTAATAGATGTGCATCGCAAAGATACCGTGCAGGTTATTGCGCGGCAGTCAACACCGTTTCTTTATTCGCATAATGTATGGCTGAGTGACGATGGCAAATATCTCTTCAACACCGATGAAAAGAAATTTGCACCCGTTACTTCTTACGATATTTCTGATTTAACCGATATTAAAGAGTTGGATCAATACCGCCATTCCGATTACGATTCTTCTATCGTTCATAACACGTACTACCGCGATGGATTTATTTATACTTCCTACTATCACAATGGTGTAACTATTGTAGATGCGCATAAGCCCGATAATTTAGTAGAGGTGGCGTGGTTCGATACTTCGCCTATTGCACCGGGCGATGGATTTGGAGGATGCTGGGGCGTGTATCCTTTTTTTCCTTCGGGGAATATTGTGTGCAGCGATAGACAGGAAGGATTGTTTGTGCTGTCGCCCACTTTGCAGCGTGCGTGTTATCTTGAGGGAAACGTAACTGAACTTCAAACAGGCAGTGCGGTAGTAGGTGTAAGAGTTGAAATAATAGGGCAGCCACGTTTTAAACTCACCAATATAGTTGGTAATTATAAAACAGGAGTGGCCGATTCAGGCAGTTATGATGTGCGGTTTACCGATTTAGGAACCCGTTGCCTTACCCGCATTGTTAGTGGAGTTACGCTTAGCCCGGGTAATGTAACCGTGCTTAACGAGGTTTTATCCTGCGCCCCCATTAGCGGAATAAACGATGTGCAGAATGATTTTGCTTTTGCAGCACAGCCGAATATTTTCAGCGGCTCTACACAAATTACTTTCCGTTCTGCGAGCGAAACCAATTCGCTTATTTCTGTTTACGATGTACAGGGAAAACTGCTTAAACAGTTTAGCATTCAAACTCCTAATGCAGAAATTATTTTGGGTGACGATTTAAGTGCAGGAATCTATTTTGTAAAGGCAGAACAGAACCAATCCTCAAAAAGCATCCAGCTGGTTAAGACCCGATAGAATAGCCGCAGCAGTTGAAGCATCTTAACCAAAACCCTTGACCCACGCAAACTTCTAAAAGTTGACAGTAAAATAATAGATTAAGAATATGTTCCCTATAAACGGAAATCAACTTACCCAACTTATACCTCAAAAGCCGCCTTTTGTGTTTATTGATTCGTTGAATGAAGTAAGCGAGAATAAATGCATTACCACATTTAAGTTTAAAGCCGATAATGTTTTATGTGAAAACGGAAAGCTAATGCTGGCAGGACTTTTGGAAAATATGGCACAAAGCGCAGGCTGCAAAATGGGTTATGAAGACTTTATAGAAAATAAAAAAAGTCGCAGGGGATTTATTGGTGAGGTAAAAAACTTTTCCGTTTTCCGTTTACCAAATGTTGGTGAAGAGCTGATTACCGAAATAACGATTGAAGGAAAAGTGTTTGGAGCAGTTACGCTAATTGCCGGGAAAGTCTTTGTAGAAAATCAAGAAATTGCTTCTTGTAATATGAAAGTATTTTTTGAACCGGAGGAAGAAACCTAAACTCTCTCCACCAGCATAAAGCTATGCTGCAAGCCTTGATAATTATTGTAAATCAAGATACGGTTAAACTCAGTAGCTGAATTTTTCTTAATGAGATGTTTCGCTAGTTTTTGAGTTTGTAAAACATAAGTTGAAAGCCACAAAGCAAGAGCCGATACGGTTTGAAATTCTCCAAAAGCGTGTTTAAATCTTGCAACAGTTGTTTCCTCATGCATTAAACTTTCGCAGGCATTATAGTATTTCAGCAGGCGGTTATCGCCATTTTCTCCCTGCAAAAACAAATCAATCCTTCCAGAATTTTCTTTCAAAAATAAATTCAATTGCTCTTTTACATAGTTCTCGTCAGAACTGTTTACCATTTTCAAAGCCGCTAGTTTTGCTTTCGCGCCTTCGCTTTTATTATTCACAATAAACATAGCCGCACCTTCACCGGGTAATGTTCCTGTTGCGTTACCACCGTATAAATCAACATTAGAAACCGGTTCGTTGCGATACCAGCCCGCAAGCGAAACAAGGCGATGATTCTTAACCGATATTTCATCTACTCCGCCAATCAAATAAGTGTTGTCAGGGGTTTCTTTCAACAGCATAGCAGCATCTAATGCTACGTTTTCAAAAGCGTGTCCGCGATGAACGTGTGTAGCATTGTAACCGTGGTTTACCGTAATCATGCCCACCATTCCCGCAATAGCGTTGTAAGTACTTTGCACAAAAGCGGTAGGTGTTAGTCTTCCTTCTTCGTAATCATGAATCTGATTCAGGAACATAATGCTGTCTTCTATTCCACCGTTCGCGGTTCCAATCAGCAATCCGTTTACTTTATTTGTTGCCAGCAATTTCATGCAAGTGCCCACACCCATGCGCAACGCGCGACCCATTCTGCGCAACTGACCTAAAGGAACGTTCTCATACTTCGGCTCAATGGCATGTATCAGATTGTTCTCGCTGAGCTTTAAATCTTCCAAGTCAACATCGTTGAATGTTGGCTGGTGCGATATGCAGGAAGATTGATGGATGTAAAACACGGGTGTTCTTAATAATGTTTAGTAATTAGTGATTAGCTGCCGCAAATAAATTTTGAGTCCGAATTGGATAAATGGAATAATGGAAAGTCGTAAATTCAAAACTGTATTCCATATGCATTCATCCAATATTCCATCATTCCGTTTGTCATTATGCTTTTGAAAAAATTAGCGATGAGCAATTTCCGCCAAAACCAAATGAGTTACTCATTGCATGTTCTAAATTTAATTTTGAGTGTGCCGTAACGGGAGATAATCCTGTTGTTTCAATTGTTTTTTCAAAACGCAGGTTGGCATAAACTTCCTGATGCACTAAATTCAAAATACAATATACTGCTTCTATTGCTCCCGCTGCTCCTAATGTGTGACCAATATTTGATTTAGTGCTGGCAAATGCCGGAACCTTTTCAAACAAACGTTTCATAGCTATTCCTTCCTTCTCGTCATTATTTTCTGTGGCTGTACCGTGTGCGTTTATAAAGCCAATCTGTTCTGGCTGAAGATTAGCAATGCGCAATGCTTCCTGCATAGCTAAATAAGGACCATCACCATTATCAGAAAGTGAAGACGGATGAAATGCATCATTCGTATTTGCCCAGCCACTTAATTCAGCATAAATCTTTTTGCCCTTTACATTTTCTTCTTTTTCCAAAATCAAAAATGCAGCTCCTTCTCCTAAATTTAAACCTGAACGGTTGGCATCAAATGGCTTGCAGAGGGTGGAGGAAAGAATTCCTAACGAGTTAAATCCGTTGATGGTAAACTTTGCCAGCGAATCGGTGCCACCAACAATAGCGCGTTTCGCAAATCCGTTTTTAATCAGTCGCGCACCATACGCAATTGCATTCGCGCTCGAAGAACAAGCCGTATTGAAAGTATTCACCACACCATTAATTCCGTAACGCTGCTGTAGATACATGTTCACCGTGCCTAAGTTATAGCTCGAAATATATTCCGAACCCACTTCGTTTTTATTCGCATCTAAATACAACTCTTCGCTATTGCACATACCGCCAATAGTGTTACCATTAATCAAAGCCGTTTCACTACTTCGCAATTCTTCGTCAGTTAATCCACGGTCTTTTATAGCTTGCTGAAAAGCATGCAAAGCCAGCAAGGTAGTTCGCGTAACACCTTTGGTAGTTACACCAAGTTGCTGTTTAAAATCTTCGTTCGTAATTTTTACTTCGCCAAACTTTAAAAGCTCAGCGTATTTGGTAGGGAAAAGTTCTAATGCCGTAAGGCCGTTGTTGCCTGCCTTTAATGCCGCATGATTTTCGGCTACAGAGTTTCCGATTGGGCTAATAATGCCAATGCCGGTAACTACTATTTTGCTCATGCTTTTTCTTCTGCTGCTTTCGCTGCTCTTCCTTTTTCTATAAAGTCCATCATCGAATTAATCGTCTGCAAAATTTCGCGTCCGTCTTTCGGATTTTCAATTTTTAAACCGTATTCGCGCTCCATCATTACCACCATCTCAATTGAATCAATCGAGTCGAGTCCTAATCCTTCTCGAAACATCGGCATATCATCCGTAATTTCTTCGGGCGTTACGTGCAGCAGGTTCAAATACTTAATGATGTGTTTCTTAAGCACTAATTTTTCTTGTTCTCTGTCCATAGCGCAATAATATCAAATTATAAGGTAAGAGTTAGGAGTGCTGTTTTGCTATATTAAACGCTGCTTTTTCAAGCCGACAAATGCGGCTAATTGCATAGCTGCAATTATTGCAAGTATTGGAACAAGAGAAAACAACACGTTTTTAGCCAACCCGCTTTCTAAAAATAATCCGTTGTATGCCTCCATACACCAATGCAGCGGAGAAATTTTCATAAGCAGATGAAGTGATTCTGGCATGGCGAAACTTGGTACCACAATGCCGCCAATAGCTGCAAGAATAACTACCGACACCGCGCCAAAACCAATTGCTTGTTCCATTGATTTTGCATAAACGCCTATGAGTACCCCGTAACTAACCGCGCACCAGCCACAAACAAGTGAAACCAAAAATAACGAACTCAAATTTTCGGGCAACACTAATTTTGGCAAGGCGATGTGCGGAAACAGAAATATGCCGAGGGAAAAAATAACCAGCACCTGCGCTAACGTAACCACTATATAAGTAATCTGCTTAGCAGCTAAATTTAAAATGAAACTGGTTGGCAGAGTTTTTAAACGAATGAAACTTCCGCTTATTTTTTCTTTCACCACGTTGGTACTTAGCGACACCACAATAAAGAACATGGCAAAGATGGTCCAAGCAGGAACGTTATGTTGTGTGGCATTCGGAATTTTACGGCTACCATCTTTTGCCGTAGGAATTTGATTGATAATAGATTTGTTGTTGAGTATTTGCTGTTCGAGAGAGTCGGGTAATTTTTTATTGCTCATAGATAGATACAAAGCCTGTAGCACTGCGCGGTTCTCGGTAAACTGTTGTGCACTTTTCAATGCTCCGTTTACCGAAAGGCGAAACGATTCCTGAAGGACAGGATTGTAAAACATGGCTACTGGTGGAGTTTCTCTTATCGTTGTTGAAGAATTCTGAGGAGTGTTTACTTCCATTCCAAATTCCGCCAATGCTTTGCCTGTAATGTTTTGCGATTTTGATTTTAAAGCAGAAGTAAACCCTTGAGGAACAACTACGGCAATCAACGCATCTTTAGCGTGCATCGAATCAGTGAGTTGTTTATCGGTAAGTGATGAGTCTGCTTTTTGCAAATCAAACATGCCTATTTTCTTCAGCGCATCAATAAACTGCAAACTGCTTTCTTCACCATCGCGATTGCAAACGAGCATAGGCACCGTATTGTCATTTATCATTTTCAAACTGCTGTTCTGTATGCTGGTAATTACAACTACGAGCAACACCGGCATCAAAAACATCACCGCCAATGCAGCTTTATCGCGCAGCATAATGCGGAGTTCTTTTAGTATGGCTGTATAGAGTTTATACATTACGAATCGCGATATGACCTTCCGGTTAAGTTTAAAAATAATCCTTCAAGCCCGTCCTGTTTATGTTCGTGCAACAATGTTTGCAAATCGTTTTGCGCAATAATTTTCCCTTCATCAATTAGTGCAACCTTCGTGCAAAGCGATTCTGCTTCGGTTAAGTGGTGCGAAGTATAAATCAAAGTAGTTCCGTCTTTGTTTAGTTCTTTCAAGTAGTCAACAATGGCATGGCGTGTTTGCACATCTACACCGGTAGTTGGTTCATCAAGAAATAAAATTTTCGGACGATGAATTACACCAATGGCAAGATTCACGCGGTTTTTCATTCCTCCCGAAAACTTTGAAACTAGTTTATCGGCAACATTACTCAAGCCGAGAACTGAAAGCAACTCTTTTGTTCGTTCTTTTATTTCTTTTCTATTGAGTCCTGCCCATGCTCCAAAGAATTCCAAATTTTCGGCAGGCGATAATTCCTGATAAAATGAATGAAACTGCGGAACAAAGCCGAATAGCTTTTTTACTTCTTTATCTTCTGAAATTTCTTTACCGAGCAGTTGAATGCTGCCGCTTTTGGCGTGTAACACACCTGTCATCAAATTCATCAAAGTAGTTTTGCCTGCACCGTTTGGTCCGAGCAAGCCAAAGCGTTCGCCAACCGCAACACTCAAATTAAAATCTTTGAAAACCACACCAGAGTTTTCAGCGTATTGAAAATTTAAGTTTTGAATTTGGATGGCGGGAGATTGCATAACTACATTTTCAGGAATTCCATATTCCGAATCAAGAATAGAATTTCTTCTTTGGAAATGGAGGCTACTTCCGATTTATCATAAAGAGAAATTAGATTGATAGTTGTGCTATGCTTATCTGAATTATCAAACACACCAATCAATTCAGTTTCCAAATAAGAAATAACTCTTGCGCCTCCGCTTTTACCTTTTGTTTTGCTTTTAATGGCTAAACGAATCTTGAACGCTCCGTTGCCTAAAGGTGTACCAGTTTGGGGATTTTCTAAAAGTGCTTCGTTTAATTTAGTGAGGTCGCCTTTTAGCGAAGGGAATTTCTTCGCCAACTTTTTCATTTCTTTTAAAAAGTGTTTGGTAACTTTTTAAAAGAAATGAAAAAGTTACCAAACACTTTTTAAAAGAAATGAAAAAGTGTTTGGTAACTTTTACCTCAACTTTAGATTTCATGAATGGCTTCGCTTAGTGTTTTCAATTTTTTGCCCCCACGTTTAGCTTCTTTAACTTCCTTTAAGCCTTCTTTAATACCAGTTAGAATCTTTAATTTATTTTGAAGTTTAGCAAAGTCGGCACTCAATTTTTCCCAATCTTTAAAGGGAATAATTACAGATGTTTTTCTGCCTTTGCCATCTAATACTACTTGCATAAAAATGTTTTAGGTGAAAATAAATTTTGCGGTAAAAGTAAAACAAATGCACGATGGTTCTACTACCACTTGATTTTATACAAAGCTTTAAATGCTGCTTTTTCTTTGTCGGCAATATTCAGAAGCATATCACCCATTACATTAAAGTCCTGTTGCTCGGTCATTCTGCCTTTATAAATACCTGATGCCTGAACGGAGGAAGCGCGCCACAAATCGCCAATAGCTGTAAACTGTTTTGAAATTTCAAACAACTCATCCTTCTTTACAAAAGCATGTGCTTGTTGTAAAAACGCAGCATACACAAAGCGAAATCCTGCGCCACCTGTGCCAATTTCTTCGCCCATGCGAACGAGTTGTGCGAGGTACAAGCCGCCTCTACGTGCGCCTAAACTTTCGCGCCATGTTTTAATTCTTCCTGCCGTAAAACGAATTCCCGCAACACCTAAAATACGTACCGGTGTTTCTGTCATAAACCACGAAGCATGTTTAATGCCTTTTATAATTCCTTTTTTGATTCGCTCTTCTGAAACCGCTTCGCTTGTTTTCGGGAAATATATTTGACCGTTAGGAGCAAGCGCACCTTTTGCAAAACGCACGCGTTCTAAATCGTGCGCTGAAATAGTTGTTACGGTTTCCATCACAGGATCGCTGACTAAATAATTCTCTCCTTCTTTTCCATACACGACTAAATTGTGTGCATTAAAGTGAAACCGAAATTCTTTCGGAAAATAAGTAAGGTGATAAACACCTACTTGGCAACCTGCCGGTTGACCTTTCGCCAAACAATCATCTAAAAACCGCTGCGCTTTTTCTTTACTGCTAAAAGTT
>JBKJJB010000148.1:0-4822 GCA_046598235.1 Chitinophagales bacterium | reverse complement strand
AACCAAATGGCGCAAGCCAATATGATTACGCCTATGAACATGATGCAGATTTTTGGCGAACAGATGTTGAAGAAAAAGCGCGGTGCGGTAATTTTAATGGCATCGTTAGCGGGCTTTCAGGGCAGCGGATTTCTTTCGGTGTATGGTGCAACAAAAGCGTTCGACAGAGTTTTAGCAGAAGGACTTTGGTATGAATGGAAAAAAAGAGGCGTTGATGTAATTGCCTGTTGTGCCGGTGCTACTTCTACTCCCAATTTCATTAATACCAAACCCGAGAAACAAAGTATTTTCGCACCCCGTGTACAAACACCCGAGGAAGTGGTAGAAGAATGTTTTCAGCAATTAGGAAAAACTCCCTCGTTTGTAACCGGCAGCGGAAATAAGATTGCAAGTTTTATTATGCAAAAAATATTGCCGCGAAAAATGGCGATAAACATTATGGGAAATACTACGAAGAAGATGTACCGGCTGTAATTTTCTTGCTAATAGATAAACGGAATAATTCGGTAGGGGACTTTCTTTAAATAAACATTCCAAAGTTCACCGTATTTCAACGCGCATCGTTTATCATCATCTATTTGTCGCGGAAATAAAAGCACTACATAATATAAAGGATACAACCAAGGTGCAATTAAAAGCGGATGACCAACTGCCAAAACTAATCCTGTTGCCATTAAAATTTCTCCGAGATAATTGATATGTCTGCTCAATCCCCAAAAACCATTCACCAATAAAATTTTATTGCCGTCAGTAATAGTTTCGGGTGTAATGCCCAGGAAAGTTTGTTTCGAATTCTTCTTGAAAAAATATTTTTGAAGATTAGCTCCGCGCGATAAACCCCAACCGCTGAAAAAAACCAACGCAGATAAAATCAAAAACCAAGCGGGTGAATTAGCACTTGGTAAATCTACCGTTGCCCAAAGCGGAATGGAATAGAAGTATGGATAGAAAGCGATGCAGCCCCAGCCCAATTTAAAGCCCACTCGCTCGGCAAATAAATCGTAAGTGTAAAGGTGCACTTCTTCGAAGGTCAAGTAATCAATCAAGAAAAAAGTGAGCAGGCCGGTGCACAGAAAAATTCCGCACGATGATTCTGCTCCAAACAATAAATAATGATGCGCGCAAAAACTTAAAGCATTCAACTCTAACATGACAGCGCCAATTAAGTAGAGCCACATTTTTGCATCTATTCTTCCGCCCCACAATTGTGGATTTTCTAATCTGCCTAAATAAAAATCGGCTAAGAAAGATTTCTTTACCGCAGGGTTCGGCAATACAATGGCTAACGAAAAAATAAGCCCGAAGACAATTGCGCCAATCAATCCCTGCCATCTGAAAATGTAAAGCCAATTCCAAGGCATAATTTCTTTATAGCCCAACAAAAACCAAATAGCAACTACAGTAAAGAGGACTACAATTCCATTTAAGTGATAGCGCAGTTTTTCGGTAGAGTTTTGTTTGGTAACATAACCGGTGACCCAACGGCCGGGCAACACAGCATTTAAAATAAAGATGAAGGCATAAATTAAAACGGGCGCGAGAAATGCGAGTGCTTGCTCCATAAACAGTGCTTGAAAATATTTCAATAATAAACAGTTTACTACAACTGTAAGTTTAAACGCTACCTTGTTTGTCTGCAAAAGATATTTGACACCCTCATTGATAGCTTTATAAAAGACAAAGTAGGCATAGCTGAAAATTTTTTAAACGTTGCGCTGGCTGCCCATTTAAAAGTAAACCTGCTGGCGCTTTTTGCCGATAAGCAAATGCACTTTGCAGGAACAGGCAACCACACGCCCGAACAAAACACAGGTAGGGGCGATAGCATTTATTGGCTCGACCGCGCACACAACAACCCGCATGAGAATACTTTTTTTGATTTGATAGATGAATTTGTGCGCTGCCTCAACAGCACTTGCTACACCGGCATTACCGGTTACGAATTTCATTACTCGGTTTACGAAAAAGGCAGCTTCTACAAAAAACACCTCGACCGTTTTCGTAATAACGACAGCCGACAGTATTCAATGATTATGTATTTGAATACCGATTGGCAAAAAGCAAACGGTGGCGAACTGTGCATTCATCATGCTCACCACTTGCAGCACATCGCTCCCGAAAGCGGCAAAATAGTTTTCTTTAAAAGCAGCGAATTGATGCACGAAGTTTTAGAAACCACTACTTCGCGAATGAGTATTACGGGTTGGCTGAAGGTGGGGTGAGAAAATTATTTTATGGGAAATACCTGTAAATTTCTTTGCGATGCATTAATCGTGCGAGCCAAATTGCCTTTCCTTCTAATTGCAAACCTAAGCGGTAATTACCAATGCGGATTCGGTAACAACTCTTGTGTCCTTTTAGTTTTTTGATGCCATCAATTTCTACCAGTGAATTTGCTTTCCGCAATTCCGAAATAATTTCTTCCACCTTTAACACGACCAACTTTTCGGTCATTGCTTTCAAGTCTTTCTCAAATGGCTTGGAGAATTTTATTTCCACTTACTGATAATCTTTTCGATGGACGAGGATTTGGCTTCGCCTTGTTTTACAGCTTCTGAAATCAGGTTGCCAAAAACAAAATCTTCCTGTTCTTCTTTTGAAAGGGTAAGCACACGAACATTCATTTTGCTGAGTAACTCTTTAAGAAGTCGGCTTTCTTTTTTATCGCGGGTTTGTAATACTAAAGTTTCCATGAAGCAAATTTAAAGATTTTTTAAAAGCAGCGAATTGATACACGAAGTTTTAGAAACTACCACTTCGCAAATGAGTATTACGGGTTGGTTGAAGGTAGGGTGAGAAAATTACCCCTGATACTTTTCTAAAAAATCATCGGGAGTTATGCCTGCTTGCTTCAAAATTCCGCGAAGAGTGCCTTCTGCTAATTCTTTATGGTCGGGAACAACAGTGCCTCTTTCGCCCGCTATGGTTTTTTTCTTCAAAACTATGTGACTTCCTTTTTGCCTGATTTGAATAAAACCAAATGCTTCAAGAATTTTAATCAGTTCTCTGCCCGAAATGCGCGGCAATTTAGGCATACGCTTCGGTGGTGAAGGTGGTGAGGAAAGTGGGATGCATTCCTTTTACAGGAAATTCTTCGAGGTAAAGTTCAGTGGCTTCTTTCAAATTAGCGAGCGCTTCTTCTAAAGTATTTCCTTGGCTGGTAGTACCTACTTCAACACAAGTTGCCACATAAATATTTTCTTCTTTATGGATAGATGCAGTGAAGGTATTTGTTGCCATGTTTTAAAAATTTACTTAGCTAAGGTAAAGAAATTGTATAAAACTACTACTTCGCGAATGAGTATTACGGGGTGGCTGAAGGTGGGGTGAAAGGTTGATTTGGGTTACAAATCCGAATCAGCGGGGATTTTTGGTCTTCTATAAATATATAATCAGTAAATTAGTCGTTACAAAATCAAATTTAATATGAAGGTTTTTGGAATTTTCCCAAAGGGTATGTACAAAGAAGTAAAAAATAGAAGTGAAGCAGAAGGTGCTTTCATTTTATGCGCACAGATACCTTTGAATGATAAAACACAAACAGATATTTTAAGTGGTAAGCCTCTTTTTCGTTACAATTTTTTTTCAATGCAAGAAGCTAGAATTGTTTTGGTTAGAAATGATTGGAGACTAAAAAAAATCGAAGAGTCTATTTATGAAAAAAATACTTCGTTCGGAAACTCTAAGAATTATTTTAGAAGTTTCTTATGCAAGGTTGAATCAAAGCAACTAGAGGAAACTTCATTTTGGTTGGAAGAATTTATTGGAAATATGCTAGATTTTGATACTAGCAAAATAGGAATTATTGTTGAAGCAATAAAGGTTTTCATTGATCGAAGCAATGCAAACATGTTTATTGGCAAAGATGTATTGGACCAGCCATTTGATCTTTACGGGATGCTTTCTGAGGGTTTAGGGATGAGAAATTTAAACTTGAGTAAGCCGAATACTTCGAATGATTTCAGACGTTTTACTGAAGCGGAAGAGAGAGAGATGATGACCGAAGTCACAAGTGATAAATTTTATCTTGAAGAAGTTTTGGACGGTGATGTGTTAAACCGATGGAACTTAGAATAGTTTTTTAACCTGTTTTGCCGCTGTTGGTGTTATCGCCAACATCCAAATTTAATATCGAACACTGAATATCGAATTATGAATTAGGTTTTAGTCCGGTGTTCATTATTCAATATTCGTTATTCATTATTATTCTCCTCTTGCTTTTTTAGCAAATTATTAAAACTGAAAATAAATAAACGAGCTGCTGCTTTCCTGGCTTAGTATAATCAGAAACAGGAGTGCACTCCATATCAAACCCAACTGCCACCAACTTAATTTTTCTGCTACCTGCAAAACACGGGTGTTGCGCATAAGCCAGTGAAAGGCAAAAAGCAAAAACATAATCACCCCAATTTTAATCATGCTCATAGTGGTTAACAACACAGCCGCTTTTGGTACCGAGGTAAACATAGAAGTTAGCAAACGCCAGGCGGTTGTAAAATCGGCCGCACGGAAAAACACCCAGGTAACGTTCACCAAAAAGAAGGTTAGTATAGCCAGTAAAAAATTGCGGAAGTTTTTGCTCTTAGATGTTTCGGTGGTCTCTGCCATTTCGGTTCCGTCAACGGAGACAACAGACGCAGGTTTCTTTCCAAAGTCCTGAATAAATTTCTCTACCCATAAATAAAAACCGTGCAGGGCGCCCCAAACCACAAAGGTCCAGTTAGCACCATGCCATAAACCGCCCAGCAACATGGTTATCATTAAATTGATGTAAGTGCGGAACCTGCCATGGCGGTTGCCGCCCAGCGGTATGTATAAATAG
>JBKJJB010000079.1:0-6256 GCA_046598235.1 Chitinophagales bacterium | reverse complement strand
CATTGTGCTCTCCAAAATGAATCAGGCGATGCTGCGCGATTTGGCAGCAAAAGGAAACGGAAAATATTTCCAACTCGGCAGCGGCAAAGATGAAATCAATGCCATCTTCAAAGAACTCGGCAGAATCAACACCAAGGAATTTGAAGAAATGGTTTTTACCTCTTTTGATGACCAGTTTCAGTGGTGCCTTGCAATAGCTGCTGTGTTGTTGTTGATGGAATGGTTTTTAAGTGAACGAAAGTTTAGTTTTAAATTTTAAAGAATGAAGAGTTTACAGTTTACAGTTTTTCGGATTTTCATATTGGTTGTTATGTTGTCAATTGTCAATTGTCAATTGTCAATTGCCCAACTCAATACTCTCTCCACTGCTCCCGAAAAAAAAGAAACACGCAACGGCAACAAACAATTCGACAAGGGAGTCTACACCGATGCGGAAGCCAGCTACAAAAAAGCCCTCGACAAAAAGAACAACATGCCCGAAGCTACTTTCAATTTAGGCGATGCGGTGTATCAGCAAAAACGATATGACGAAGCGGCTAAGCAGTTTCAGTTGTCAGGTCAAACCAATCCCGACAAATCAATAAAGGCAAAAGCGTATCATAATCTCGGCAATACTTTTCTCGAACAACAAAAATGGGCAGATGCAGTGAAGGCATACAAGGAGGCGCTCAAACAAAATCCAAAAGATGCCGATACAAAATATAATCTTGCTTACGCCAATGCAAAACTGAAACAACAGCAACAAAGCGGAGGACAGGACAACAAAGAGAATAAAGATAAGAAGGACGACAAGAACGATCAGAAACAAGACCAGAAGGATAAGCAGGACCAGAACAAAGACCAGCAAGACAAGGATCAACAAGCGAAAAACGAGGAAAAGAAAGAACAACAGCAAAAGCAAGGTCAGCAACCTAAACTCTCAAAAGAAGAAGCTGAAAAAATATTGCAGGCAATGCAAAACGAAGAACAAAAAACCAATCAGAAAGTGCAGCAGAAACAAATGAAGGTGATGAATGTGAAAATTGATAAGGATTGGTAACTGATTGCTAAAAAATTTTAATCACCCAACAACGCCCTTTCATAGTGCGTATCTTGCGACTATATTCGCAACCCCAATGGAAAGCAGAAAGCAGAAAATAGAAATCAGAAGGAGAAATAAGTTAAGTCTTGTTTCTTCATTTGTCTTTCTATTGTCTATTGTCTATTGTCTATCGTCTTTTTCCCAGGCAAAATTCTACGCCACCGCCCCTAAGTCAGTTCCGTTAAATTCAAATTTTCAACTTGGCTTCACCATTGAAAATGGAAACGGTACCAATCTCAAACCGCCTTCTCTTCCCGATTTTCAAATTCTTGGCGGACCCAATACTTCCACCAGTATGCAATGGGTAAATGGTAACGTTACTCAGAGCGTTACTTACAATTACATTCTTCGTCCGAAAAATCAAGGCACTTTTAAAATAGGAAAGGGAAGTATTGTAATGAGCGGAGTAACCATGGAGAGCAACGAGCTTTCAATTCAGGTAACCGCACCGGTAGCGCAACAACAGCAACAACGTCAGCGAAATCCTTTCGACCCGTTTGATGATCCTTTTTTCAATGGTGGACAAGAGCAAGAGGAGCCGCAACAGGCGAGTGGCGATGTAGAAAAACAATTGAAAGATGATGTGTTTGTAAAACTGGTGGTGAATAAAAACTCAGTTTACAAAGGCGAAATGCTTACGGCAAGTTACCGTTTGTATTTCCGCCAGAATCTTTCAGGATTCAATGTTACGAAGGCACCCGCCTTCGATGGCTTTTGGAGTCAGGAAGTAACACTCGACCCTCAGCGAAGACCTTCAACTGAAACCATTAACGGAAAGCAATACAACACAGTTGATATTCTGAAATACAATTTATATCCACAACGCGCAGGTGTTTTGCCAATTGCAAGTTGCGAAGTATCAACCGTGGCGCAAGTTCAGTTGCGTTCGCGTAATGTGTTCGATTTTTTTGGTCGTGTCCAGCAAGTGCCGCTTACACTTAAAACTTCTTCCGCAAGTGTAAATGTGAAAGAGCTTCCTGAAAATGGTAAGCCCGCAGATTACGCAGGCGCAGTCGGCACTTTCAAATTTGAAACTTCTCTTTCTAATAAGGAAGCAAAAACCGATGAGCCGATTACTTACACGCTGAAAATTTCGGGTACCGGTAATTTAAAATTTGTTGACGCGCCTACATTGACTTTCCCTTCGGAGTTTGAAGTGTATGACCCCAAGACAAAAGAGAATATCAGTAATGCTGCAACCGGAATGAGCGGAACTAAACAATACGATTATCTGATTATTCCGCGTCAGCCCGGTGATTATAAAATTGAGTCGAAAACATTTTCGTGGTTCGAACCTGCATCTGCAAAATATTTTTCCGTGAATTCGCCCGAGTTTACTGTGAAGGTAACGGGTGAGCCATCAAAGAATGTAAATTCAAACGTAACCGCAGGAATCAACAAAGAAGATGTTGCCTTAGTGGGTCAGGACATTCGTTACATCAAAACAAATGCTCCCGAATTCAAAAAAGGAAATTCATTTTTTGGTTCTGTAGGTTTTGTAGCCATGTATTCTGCTCCGTTTTTATTGTTCATCGGTTTGGTGGTGGCGAAACGAAGAAATGAAAATCTCGCTGCCGATGTAATAGGAACCAAGAGAAGAAAGGCATTGAAGTTGGCAAAGAAAAGATTGAGCATTGCTGAAAAACATTTGGCAAAACAGGACAAGAAAAATTTCTACGATGAAGTATCACGCGCCATCTGGGGTTACCTTGGCGACAAGCTGAATATTGATATGTCGGAACTTTCGAAAGAAAATGTAGAAGAGAAATTATTGTCGAAGAATGCAAAAACAGAAACCATTTCGAAACTAAAAAATCTGTTGAACACTTGCGAACTCGCTTTGTATTCACCCGTTGGCGAAGGTGGAGAGATGAAAACGAACTATGAAGCGGCTATGAATTTAATGGCTGATTTGGAAGACGAAATCAGAAATCAGAAATCAGAAGTCAGAAATAATACATTCTTACTTGCGTTTATTCTTGGTTCTTTGTTCTTGGCTCTTGGCGCTACTGCAAACGCCCAATCCGCTGACCAACTCTACAACTCCGCCAACACACTCTACAAAAGCAACAACTTCGAACAGGCAGTAATTTCCTACGAAAAAATTCTCTCGCAGGGTTACCACACAGCCGAAGTTTATTACAACCTCGGCAACTGTTATTATAAATTGAAAAACACAGGGAGGGCGATTTTGAATTTTGAACGCGCTCACCAAATTGCTCCCGATGATGAAGACATTGCCCACAATTTAAAATTGGCGCAGCTAAAAGCTATTGATAAACTTATTCCTGTTCCGCAATTAGGCATTACTACTGCATGGAATAATTTTACTTCATCGCAGTCATCAAAAGGTTGGGGGATTTTTGCCTTGGCTTTTATTTGGATTGCATTGATTGTTTTTGCTGTCTATCTTTTTATTGCCAAGAAAAATATTGTGATGGTTCTTGGTTCTTTGCTCTTGATACTCTCTATTGCTTCCATATCGCTAGCGTTTAAACAAAGCAATGCAGAAGAAAATTCTAATGAAGCAATCCTGCTTGTAGAAAACGTAAACGTAAAAAGCGCACCGGATGACAACGGTACCGACCTCTTCGCCATTCATGAAGGAATCAAAATACAGATTCTTGATGCTGTGGGCTCGTGGACTAAAATCCGTTTAGCCGATGGAAAAGTTGGCTGGATAGAGAAAAATCTTTTCGAAAGAATCTAAACCCCTAAATCCCTTCCCGAAAAGTCGGGATGAAACAAAAAGGGGACCTCAACAGCCAATAACTTTCTCCTCCCATTTTTTCTTCTTCTGTTTTCAATTTCTATCTTTCAATAATATTTCTTCACCCTCCGAAGGAGTCCTTCGGACTAAAACCTACAAATATGAGCATGATGAAAGAATTTAAAGACTTTGTAATGCGGGGCAACGTTGTTGACCTTGCCATCGGAGTAATTATTGGAAGCGCATTCGGCAAAATTGTTTCATCACTGGTGGAAGACATTATAACTCCCCTATTGCTGCCACCGGCTTTAAAAGGTGCGGGAGCCGCCACCATCGAAACCTGGGCACCGGGCGGAATTCTCTTGGGCAAATTTATTGCTGCTACTTTATCTTTTATTGTAATTGCCTTTGTATTGTTCTTGATTATTAAAGGCGTGAATGCTGCCAAGAAAAAAGAAGAAGCGGCACTAGCACCTCTGGCAGGTCCATCTTCCACCGATCAATTACTAATGGAAATAAGAGATGCACTGAAAAAATAGTAGAATCTGTTTTACAGAAAACGCCCGCTGATTTTTCAACGGTCGTTTTTATTTTCAGAAAGTTCCTACCCGCAAAAACACCACTCCACCAACTCCGCTTAGCTCAGAGTCTTTAAGCAGAGTGGCTTTAATAGTTGCCCGATAATTTAAGCCAACGCCAAACCGGAAATATTTGGTGGCATTGTAAATTCCATAAACTGCAGGAACAATTACCCCGAAATGACGGTACCAGGTTCCTCCGTTTACTTCGTACTTCATATAACCCCACCCTGCGCTTATAGATGGCTGAAAGGAAAACTTCTTATCGTGAAACAGAATGTAACTGAATCCCAACCCTGCCGAATGATGCCGGAGGTTGATAGTATCGCTGCGGGTTGGCTCTACTATCGCTCGAATGTTTACAGGTGTAGTAAGCGTATAATAATAGGCACTTACCACATATTTGTGATTTATCACCCAGTTAAGATTAAACCCCAAATTCATAGCGGCTTTTGTTTTCAGAATTTGAGTAGGAATCGCCTCAAACCCCACATAGCACTTGCTATCGAACTTCTTGGCGGCAAAAAAGGGCGCGTTGGTAGTGGTATCTTCAGTAATTAACTGCGCCTGCGCCATATAACAGCAACACGCAGCAAGCAGCAGGAAACCATATCGGAGGAACTTGTTCACACCACGATATTAAAGAATGTTTTTGTGCAGAAGCGAATAAATTTTTTGGACACACCGAATGCTTCTAAGCTCTAATTGTTAGGAAATTGGATTATAGTCATTTTTGCAATTAACTATTTTCGCCCCCGATGTATGCCGTTATAGATGTAGAAACTACAGGTGGCAGCCCTTCGGCAGACAGGGTGGTGGAGATTGCCGTGTTTGTATATGATGGCACGAATGTGACCGACTCTTTTTCTACCCTACTGAACCCCAAGCGACCTATTGACCCCTATGTTACCAAGCTGACCGGTATTACGAATGAGATGGTGAAGCATTCGCCATCGTTTGAGGAGGTGCATGAGAAGATTCTGGAACTAACTCACGAGAATATTTTTGTGGCGCACAATGTGAAGTTCGATTTCGGAATGATACGTCAGGAGTTTAAGCGGTTGGGTATTGACTTCAATCGTAAGCAGCTTGATACCGTAAATTTGGCTCGCAAAGTAATGCCGGGGTTTCAGTCGTATAGTTTGGGAAACATTTGCGATAGCTTAGGTATTGAAATTGTTGACCGCCACCGCGCTACAGGCGATGCCGAAGCAACCGTTAAGTTGCTGCAACTTATTCTTGAAAAACAGGTTTCGCAGAAGTACATAGAAATAGAACTGAACCACGGCATTGATGCAGATTTACTACCTCCGTATCTATCAAAAGCCGAAATTGAAAAGCTGCCCGAAGATGCGGGTGTGTTTTATTATAAAGATGAAACAGGAAAAATTCTTTACCTCGATGGTTCGAAGAATATCCGCAAAAAAGTAATCACCGATTTTTCCAGCCCTGCCGATTCGCCCGATAAAAAGAGAATGTTTGAGCTAATGCGGAATATTGATTATGAACTTTCTGGCAATGAGCTAACCGCAAAACTGCTTGCCCACCGCGAACTGAAAAAACATTTGCCCGAATTCAACAAGAAACCCAAAGTGCAGTTGTTTACGCATGGAATTTTTTTGGATAAAGACGAACAGGGTTTTTCTCAGTTAAAAATTCATCCGCTCGACTGGCAGAATGGAGAAGCCGTTCTTCGGTTTGCTTCAAAAGCTGCTGCTAATAAGTTGCTTACTAAACTCATCACAGAGAATAACCTGCATACCTGGTTTGGCATGCGCTCGCGCATGAAAGAAACCGGTATTGACCCGAAAGGGCTGAAGAGTTTCAATCATCATATCGAAAAAGCGGCAAGAAAATATTTATACAAACAACCCAGCTTCTTTATTA
>JBKJJB010000065.1:0-11729 GCA_046598235.1 Chitinophagales bacterium | reverse complement strand
TGCGCAATTCCGGTTTTGTTAGCAGGAAGCACAAAATCATAACTCTGGAAATAATTCTCAGTTGAATACGAAATATCTTTCGACTGAATCAACTTAGCATCACTTCCTGCTTCAATCTCATATACGCTTAGTTTCACATTCTTTCCATAAAGATTATTTGCTTCCACATCTACCCGTAATCCAAACTGGTCGTTTAGGTAAGCAATCTTGTTGTAGAAAGCGTTTGATATTTTTTGATCTTTCTGAATGGTTGTATCGCCCAACGCAATTGTGTAAATAGAGTAAGACGACTTAGCAGCAGAATAAACAGGATTGATTCCTTTATTATAAATTCCATCCGATGCAATTACAATTGCTCCAAGATTTTGATTGTAATACAAATCGTTCACCTCTTCAATAGCAGAACTAAGGTCGGTTGATTTATCTCGGAAAGAAAAATCAATCCCCCTTTTCAATTCATCGCCTGCATTAAATTCTGCTACTTCATATTTATCGCTTAACTTATCAATGAGCGAACGAAGGTTCTTTTCATACTCCGTTGAATCTTTTCTCAAACCATTCTTTACTGACTCACTGTTATCATTTATAACGGCAATAATCGGTTTGAACTTTTGCGTATTTCTCGTTCTAATAAAAGGAGAGAGCAATAGGATAGCAAGAGCAGTAACTGCAAGAAAGCGGAAACCTGTCATGGCATATTTCCACCATTTAGAACCTGCAGTTTTTTCATTGAAGGTTGTATCGCGGTAGTAAAGCAATGCTGCATAACCTGCACCCAAAGCTAGACAGAGAAGGAGAAACCAAACGGGATATTGGAAAGAAAGACCTGAGTTCAAAATAGGAAATCGTTATTAGTTAATCGTTAATTGGAAATACATTCATATCATCTACTCATCGCACCACACACACTAATTACTTGTCCGCTAACATACGAACTCAAATCGCTTGCAAGAAACAAAGCGGTATTTGCCACTTCTTCTGCTTTTCCCATTCGCTTCATAGGAATTTGCGCAAGAATATTTTTCTTCAATTCATCATTTAATACAGTTGTCATATCTGTTTCAATAAAGCCCGGAGCAATTGCATTACATCGAATATTGCGCGAACCAAATTCATCGGCTATTGATTTAGTAAAACCAATTACTCCCGCTTTCGATGCTGCATAGTTAGATTGCCCTGCCTGTCCCTTCTCTCCTACTATAGAAGTGAGACTGATAATGGAGCCATGTTTTTGATGCAGCATAATTTTTGAAACATGCTTTGTAAGATTGAAAACAGATTTCAAGTTTGCATCAAGTACTTCATCCCAATGTTCTTCGCTCATTCGAAGAATTAAATTATCGCGCGTGATGCCGGCATTGTTTACCAACACATCAATTACTCCAAACTCTTTTAATACATCTGCCGCTAATTTTTCTGCATCGCTGTGTGAAGCTGCATCGCTTTTATATGCCTTCACTTTAACGCCCAGTGCATTCAACTCGGTTTCCAACTGTTTCGCTTTCTCCGCGCTGTTAAGAAAAGTAAAAGCAACATTACATCCTTCCTCGGCAAACCGCTTTACAATAGCGTAGCCAATACCTCTTGTTCCTCCCGTAATCAATGCTGTTTTACCTTTCAGTAACATGAAATTTTTTATTTCGAAGTAAAGCAAAGAAAAAAAAATTAAGCACAGGATTAAGCCCGAAGCAATGCATTACGTCATACGCACATAACAAACATTAAAATTAAAACGTATGAAAAAGATACTCATTGCCATCGCACTCTTTATGATAGTGACTGGCAGCAACCAATTAAAAGCACAGAACGGAAATGCAGGAATCAATACACATCAGGCTCATCAGCATCATCGCATTAAACAAGGAGTAAGAAGCGGAGAACTTACACACAGAGAAGCAAGACACTTAAAAGCGCAGCAGGGAAAGATTCGTCACGCAAAGCGAATTGCAAAAGCAGACGGAGTGGTAACTCCCAACGAAAAAGCGCACATCAAAAATGAGCAGGCAAGAGCCAGCAGAAAAATATATAAGCAAAAGCACGATAGGCAAAACAGATAAAACAGTGCGGGTTAATAGGGTAGTCCCTTCCGGAAATACAGCAGGAATTTTTTTTGCTAGTAGCGAGGTTAATGAACGTTAATGATTGGTTTTACAACGTATAGGAGTCTACATTCGTAACTCATTTATTAACCAATTAAAACAATTGAAAAATGAAACCAGTTAAAAATATTGCTCTGATGTTTGTAGCCATCATTATCGCATTTCAGGTAAACGCTCAAACAGCAAATACAACGGCTACTAAAACAGAAGTAAAAGTTGAAAAAACTATTACAAAAGCTAAAAATAAAAACGCTAAAACGCAAATAAAGGCAGAGCCAAGACCTGCAAGTAAATCTGCCGAAAAAGCAGGAGAAAAAACAGCAAGAACAACCACAAAGGCAAAAACTAAAGTTGTAAAAACAGAAAAAAAAGATGCTGATGGAAGAACTAAAACAGGTGACAAGGTATTTCATGATAAGAAGGGACCTGACGGGCAGACTGTTTATGTAGGTCCTAGGGGAGGATTCTACTACCTTGACAAAAAGGAAAACAAAGTATATATTAAGTAAAGTTTTTAGGGTTTGGGTTAAACAAAAAGTCCCTTCAGCAATGAGGGGACTTTTTGTTTTATAGCGGGCAAATAAATTTAAGCGCCTGCGGAACTACCGCAACATTCATAGGTGAGTAGCCGATAAATTCCCCATCCATATCTATCGGAAGTTTTCTCTCGGGAGTTTCTATGATAACTTCTTTGGCTTCAAGATAATTCATATAACGATGATTTATCTTCAAACACTTTTGAACGTTGCCCAGGTTCTTCAGATAATCCCACAATGAAATCTCGGTAGCAAGTACTATTTCAAATAAACCGTCATCGGGTTTTGCACCGGGGGCAATGCCAAGCCCTGCACCAAAGTATTTTCCGTTAGCCATAATGCAGCTAAGTATTTTACCATCATAAGTAAAATCGCCAATGGTAATTTTTGCGTGTTGATGTTTGTAGCTGAGAAAGGTACTGATGATAGCCCATTGAAAAGTAAGGAAAGCTCCAAATCTTTTTGAAGAGCCTGACATCTTTAGGGCAGTAAATCCTCCGATGCCTATGTCGGTAATGTTATCGAAATAACGTAGCGCATCGGTGCCATCTTCCTTTTTGTAATTCACTAAGCCCAGGTCGAGGTTTCTCACACTGCTGGTTTCAATCATTTGTTTCAGCGCAGCTACATCATTCGTTACGCCAACTGTTTTTGCAAAATCATTTCCTGTGCCGTGTGGAAGTAAGCCAACAATCACCTCCTTATTCCCCGACAGCATTACTCCGTTTACAATTTCATTTAGTGTACCATCGCCACATACGCCTATAATATATTTTGAACCGGACAGAGCTGCTTCTTTCGATAATTCAATAGCATGACTCATCGCTTCGGTAAAGGAGAAAATAACCTCATACTGATTTACAAAAGCAGAACGAATGCCCGAAATAAGCGCAGTGCTGTTGCGATGCTTTCCGTGGATGATGAAGGAGATTTTATTCATGCGAAGCTTTACACTTTAAAAAAGCTACTGGCTACAGGAACAACAATATCATGCGAAACTAGCTTGGCAGCCAAAGCCCCTGCCTTATTGATAAAGCCCGGAATTGCCACGCTTTTATTTTTAAGCACTGCATTTAAACCTACTTTGGCAACATCGGCTGCGGACATCATAAACTGTGCATTCTTCTCTACCACTTTCTCCATTTGTGCCGGTATGAAAAATTCCGACTCAGTACCACCCGGGCAGAGAGCTGTAACGTTTACTTTCTGTTTACGAAGTTCGTAACGGATGGCTTGTGAAAATGATAGCATAAAAGATTTGGATGCGCAATAAACCGCCATATATGGGGTAGGTTGAAATGCACCAATGCTCACAGTATTAAGCAGGTATCGCTTTTGCTTTGAATCGCTGTGATGCAGAAACTCATACGCCATTCGCACCATACTATCCATGTTGAGGTGCATTACTTCGAGGTGTTTCTCCAATGGTTTTTCATCGAACTTGCCAAAGAAACCCATGCCTGCATTATTGATAAGCATATTTACGTTCCAGCCGTTTTCGCTTACCCATGTAAATATTTTTTTATGTACTGCATGGTCAAGCAGGTCGGCAGTGTGGGTTTGCACTTTAATATTCCTTTTTGATAAATCGGCAGCTAAATCAATAAGCAGTTTCTCGGAGCGCGCCACCAGTATTAGGTTCATCCCTCTATCGGCACATTCATAAGCGAATGCTTTTCCTATTCCTTTGCTGGCTCCTGTAATAAGGGTATAATTCATGATATCTATCTTGTATTCAACTTACTTCGAAACGCAAGTGTAATTATTCCCTTGATACGTTGATTTGTTGTCGTTTCCACAAATATCATTTTCAACTACATTGTTATAAGAGCAGGTGTAGCCCTGTGATTCGAGATAAACTTTCCAGGTATCTACAGTATAAGGCGAAACCTGCGAGTCACCATCGCAGCCTGCAAGCGTTGGCATTCCTACTTTAATACAGGTGCCGCACTTTTTAGTACAGTTATAACACCTTTTGCAGGATGAACCCGTAGTGATAATAAATATAAAAAGCAGGCAGCTTAAAAGATATCTCATAAGATTTATTTTATCAGTAAAAGTAAAAGAATGGTTGAAGGTTGCAATTGGTGCTATTGCAAACCAACTATTGCTTTTCTCTTTCAAGAATAGACTGACGCAATTCAATGCGCACCCCTTCTGCGGTATCGGGGAAAACGGAAGAAAGATGCAATGCTGAAAGGGCTGTTTCCATAGTTAGCAGCAGTGTGCAGGCGGGTGTCAATCTATCGCCCGATGGAATGCAACTCATACTACCATTGCCGCGTACAGGCATGGGAGGGGTGGCTGTGGTTATAACTCCTTCCATATTATATTTCTGAAGATCGTAGCGCTTAGAGTTGATAGTAATGCCAAGCTTTCCGGTGAACTCTATAGTAGTATCTCGTATGGCTGTCAATCTTCTATCGAAAGAATCTATGCCTGTGCGAAAGCTTCCGAGACCGACATTGAAATGTATTTTCGAAGTTTCGTAATCAAGAGTAACAAGAAGTTTATTGCTTACCAGCATTAATATAGAGTCGTGACGAGTAATAGTCACTGCAATATCTCCGCTAAAGGTGCGGTAAACATCCTGTGAGCGCGTTATGCCTGTTGCTAGTATAAAGAGAAGTAGAAGTTTTGTTTTCAGGGGGATGATTAAATTTCTATAAAGATAATAAAGAAAACGCACTGATTTACCTGTAAGAAAGAATAGAATAACGACAAGGTCAAGAATCAGGTAGAAATACCTGTTGCTGGTAAGTGCTTTTAATTCCGCAGGTGAAAGCAGCTTATGCAATCGGGCAACTGTTTACGAAGCTTGGCTGTAATATTGCTACCTGTTAAATCTTTCCGGCATCTAATAGTGCCTTTGCTTTCAGCACACTGGCAACAGATAATGCATCACGTATTTCACCTCGCATTACCATTTCATATACTTCATTAAAAGGAAGTTTTCGTATGGTCAATTTTTCATCTTCCTCGGGATGTTCGCCTATGTATGTAAGTCCGCGTGCTATATATGTATACGATATTTCATCGGTAGTAGAATTAGAAAGTTGCATTTCAAGAATAAGTTCCATTGTCTCTGCTTTCAGTCCTGCTTCCTCCAATAACTCGCGGTGTGCTGTTTCTAAAGGCGAGTTTCCTTCAGGGCAACCACCTTCTACCACTTCCCATTCGTAGCTGTCTAACGGGTAACGATACTGCCCTACTATATATGTATGGTTATTTTCATCTAAAGGAATAATTGCCACTGCAATATTTTTAAAATGAACTACCCCATAAATACCCCTGTTACCCGCAGGGTTTATCACTTTGTCTTCAATCAACTTTACCCAGGTGTTCTCGTATTTTATTTCCGAAGACAGTTTAGCAAAAGGATTTACACCTTCATTTTTTTTCATTCACTTAACTTTAGCCACAATAAAAATAGAAGTGCTGAAGAAAGGAACAGCAGTAGTATTATTCTTGAAAATGTTGTTGACCAGAAATCTTTTCAGCGCGCTTTCTTTTAATACATCCATAGGTGCAGTGATATATTTCATTTCTACTATTTCAAAGCCTGATTGCTCTAGAAGATTTTCAATTCGTGATTGAGTATAGATTCGCGCATTGGCAAATCGCTCGTGAATAAAAGTTGGCAACCAACTAAAAAACGGAACCCGGTTCCATGGCAGCAAAGGAAGTTTAGCTCCGTGTGTTTCAAACACCCACCATTTATTAGGCACCGAAATAGCGCACAGTGCACTGGGCTTCAACCATCGTTTAAAGCGCTCAACGCTTTTATCATTTTCTAAATGCTCAATTACTTCAAAGCAAATAAGGCGATCAAACTTTTCATTCAAATCCTCCTGTTCAATGTTTTTCAAAATCACTTCGCAGTTGGTAATTCCTTTTTGCTGCTTTATTTTTTTGAATTCAGAAGTATGGTCAAACACATCTACACCTAAGCAGCTTTTCATCTCATCAGCCATTAATAAGAGCGTAGCTCCGTTGCCGCAACCAATTTCAAGCAGGTTCATTTGCTTATTGCAGAATCCGGGAATCTCTTTCACCAATTCTACCCTGCGCGAAATAATTTTATCGGTAGTATCAGCAGGTCTGCCGAGATAATGTTCTCCTTCAAAAAGTTTTTCGTCTACTCTGGTCATTACAATAATTTAAAGTCCGTGTTTTTTGTTTCGCAGAACATTAGCAAGATTCCATTCCATCTTTTCCTTAAAATTTTCTTTCCGCTCTTTACAATCACTTAACATGCAGATTTTGCACGAAGAAGGAATACAAGGGTCGCCATGAATAAAGAACTCCACCTGCGAAGAATGTTTTTGATTGATGAGTGCAGCCACTTCTTCTATTTCATTATGTGCCTGCTCAAGTGTATAATACCACGGCAGTGTTATATGACAATCTATATGTAGTTTATTGCCATATTGAATAATGCGTAGGTTGTGAATATCTATCCATTGTGTTTTTCTGTTCTCATTCAAATACCTAACGATGGAAAGAATAATGTCTTCGTCCGCTTCATCCATAATTCCTCCCACCGATTTGCGCACTAATTTTACTCCGGTATAAATAATAATGAAGCCGAAGATGATTGCCACAATATTATCTACCACATTCCATCCGGTAAAAATGATAATCACCAAACCTATCAGCACACCCAGCGAAGAATAAGCATCGCTTTTTAAATGCTGTCCGTCAGCCTTTAAAATAAGCGATTGATTCTTCTCCCCTGTTTTTTCCAGCACCACACCAATGATGTAGTTAATGATTCCCGATACCACTACTATCGCTAATCCTATATTGAGATGCTCCAACTCACGCGGATGAAAGAACGCTATCACCGACTTTACGATAATCACTCCTCCGGCAAGTGCAATCAAAATTCCCTCGAAACCTGCTGAAATAAATTCAACCTTTCCGTGTCCGTAAGGATGGTCGCTGTCTTTCGGTTTAGAAGAAAGATACAAGCTGTAAAGCGCAAAACCACCTGCTACTACGTTGATGATAGATTCGAGTGCATCGGTAAGAATAGTATTGGAGTGTGTAAGAAAGTAAGCCCCGAATTTGGCAAGCAGCAACGCCATTCCGGCAATCACTGCAAAAAGCTGAATTCGTATAAACCTTTTATCGTTACTTGCTTTTTCCACTTTTATATTTTACTGCATATCAGGCATTGCTCTTCAATATGCCCCCGTGCTGGACAATACTCTCTTCCGAAAAAAATAATTTGCAGGTGAAGTTTGTTCCAAAGTTCTTCAGGAAATAACCGTTTTGCATCGCGCTCAGTTTGCGCTACACTATTACCGTTGCTAAGCTTCCATCGGTGCATCAAGCGATGAATATGCGTATCCACAGGAAAAGCAGGCACATTAAAAACCTGCGACATTATCACCGAAGCAGTTTTATGACCAACACCCGGAAGAAATTCAAGCTCTTCAAAAGTATCTGGCACTTCGCCCTTGTGTTTCTCCAATAATATCTCCGACAGGCGATGAATTGCTTTTGACTTTGCCGGAGCCAACCCACAAGGGCGCACAATGTCTTCAATCTCCTTCACCGAAAGTTTAATCATCTTTTGTGGAGTATCGGCTTTTTTAAAAAGATAGGGAGTGGTAAGGTTCACGCGCTTGTCGGTGCATTGTGCCGAAAGCAAAACCGAAATAAGCATCGTGTAAGCATCCTTATGGTCGAGCGGAATTTCAGGATTGGGATAAAGTGATTCGAGCTTATGAACAATAAAATCAACTCGCTCTTTCTTAGTCATAAAACGAAAATAAAAAGTCCCCCGACTACTCGGAGGACTTTTACTTGTGTCAATTAAAAACCGATTATCTCATCTGAACCAATTGACGACTGAACACTTCTCCGTTCACCGTCATCTTCACTATAAATATCCCGCTGGCAGAAGCTGAATTTTTAGCAGAATAAGTAAGATTATAATTTCCTGTCTTTTGATTTCCTTCAAAAAGATTAGTCATCAACTTGCCGCTGATATCATATATATCCACCGTCACTTTCGAATCTTCAATAATGTTATAGCCGATAGTAGCCGTTTCTACAAACGGATTAGGAAATAAGTTGATGTTAATGTTTTCCTGTGTTCCTGCATTTGTTGTTGGCATAGCAACAAGAACAGAAAGATTATTGCTATTATCTACTTTTACTAAATCTGTTTCACCACCGGAACACGGATAATTATAAACTTCCATGTAGCTTGGAGTTGCTCCGGCTAACTGGATATTGTCACCTTTCTTTGCAAAATAAAGTTCCCCACTTTTAAAACACCATACTCTTCCATCGGGGCGGGCTGCGCTCTTTACTTCTTTTTCAGCAAAGTGAAGTTTGTTGCCAATGATTACTCCTTCCAGTCTCATATCGGCATACTCGCCATTACTATTAATAATAGTAGAAGTGCCGGTAATGATGTTGCCTTCTTGTTTTAGATCAAACTCATACTGAAAGATTTCAATGAAAGATTTCTTGTCGGCAGCATATTGTTTGCGCTTGCCAATCCATTTACCACTCAGGTCTAGTTTAGAAACCTGTTGTGCGTTAAGAATTTGCTGGTTAGATTCTTGTGCAGAAACCATGTTTACTGCAACCATTAAAAGAGCAAGTAGTGTAATTGATAAACGTTTCATATTTTTTTGTTTTAGTAACGAAATTTGTTCTAAGATGTTGGTTAGAATTAAATTCCATACGGAAAGTAGAAAGAAATTTTTCTGCTCACAATATTTCATTGTTAAAAGTCTTTAATCCTTTTCCAAAACCATAGCAGCCAACTGTTCCCCTATCTCGCTTCCTATAGCTACTCCCATTCCTCCCATTCGAACACCAAGAAAAATTCTATCGGATTGTTTTAGCAGCAATGGAAACTTATTTGTACCAAAAGCCATGATGCCTGTCCACCAATCTTCAATTTCAGCTTTTGTATTTGGAAGAATAATCGTTTGAAGTATATCTTTTAAATCATTTCTGATTTTTTCATTGAAAGAAAATTCTGTTGTTTGTTCTGTATCGAAATCAAGATTTCTACCGCCACCGAATAAAACTCTGCCGTTAATTTCTCTGAAATAATAATATCCCTTGTCTAAATGGAAAATACCTTTGAATTTTAAACCGTCAATAGGTTCTGTAATGAGAACCTGTCCCCTTCCCGGATAAATATCCAGTTCAGGATAAAATTGACGGGCGAAAGCGTTTGTGCAAATAATTGCATGAGGCGCGCTAAAAACAACTTCTTCTTTCAGTTGAAAGTGATTGACAACTACTTTCACTTCATTACTTGCTTCCTCCACTTTCGAAACTTCGCAACCGGTTTTTATTTCAATCCCCTTTGATAAACACAAATCAATAAGAGTACGCATCATTTTTCCTGTATGCAGTTCTCCTTCGCAATTATTTTTGAGGAGATGTTTAGCATAAGAAGTATTGAATCCAAATTCGGAAATCTTTTCATTGCAAATACTGAAAGCATCTTGTTTCAGAATTTGCTTCAGCAGTTGGTTTATCCTTTGCAATTCACTTAAACAACCTTCTTCTTTCTCGCTAATCAATTCATAGCTGCCATTCTCTTTATACTCAATGTTACTTTCTCCTAACCTTGCGCGTAATCTTTTTAACCCTTTATAGCGAAGTTCCACCAACCGAAGCACTTCATCCTCACTCATGTTAGTAAGGTCATCTAATATCTCAGTAAGTGAACCAATACATGCAAAACCTGCATTTTTTGTGCTTGCTCCTGTAGGAAGAATGGCACGCTCTAACACTAAAATTCGTTTCAAAGCATCTTTCTCCTTAAGCGATACAGCAGTTGACAAACCAACGATACCGCTACCAATGATGATAATGTCGTAATTAAGTAAGGATTGTTTTTCCCAATAGGATAACATGATATGCTTTTAGAAGATTGAACTATGAACTTAGGAAATATTTTTGTTCGCGTAAGCCATTCGATATTCCTACCTTCGCACCCAATAAATTTATGCTACGATATAAAGCTGATATAAGAACACTTCTTACTGTTATTCTCTATTTTATAGTTGCCGTTACCCCTTGGCTTTTATGGAATGAACTGTCGAGCGTTCAAATCTTCTTATGGGTAGTTGCAAACTGCTTATTGTCTTTTATATGTGCTGTCATAGTGCATAATACCATCCACGTCCCCATTTTCAAGAAACGTTGGATGAATAAAATATTTCAGGTAGTGCTTTCTTTTACCTACGGACACTCCACCAGCGGGTATGTACCGGGACATAATTTCAGTCATCATAAATACACGCAAACTCCGAAAGATGCTATTCGTACTTCTAAAGCGCGATTCAAAATAAATTTTCTCAATCAACTGTTTTTCTTCTTTATAATGAGCGGAGATATTCTTGCAGGTGAAATTCGCTTTGCAAAAAAGATGTATCGCGTTCGCCCCGAATGGTTTTGGCAATACGCTTTTGAAATGACTTTGGTAATGGGAAGTAAGGTGGTGTTACTTATTCTAAATTGGAAATGCTTTGTGCTTTTTGTTCTAATCCCTCATCAGTATGCCGCTTGGGGAATTGTAGGCACTAATTATTTTCAGCATGACGGTTGCGATGAAGAACATCCCTATAATCACAGCCGAAATTTTAAAGGCAAATCACTAAACTGGTTCTTGTTTAATAATGGCTATCACGGAGCGCATCACATGAAACCAAATTTGCATTGGAGTTTATTGCCTGCTTACCATGAAGAAAAATTGGCTCCTTTCGTTCATCCTTCTTTAGATAGAAGTTCGTTGCCTGCATATCTATTTAAGACACACATCTATCCTGCTAAACGTTTGGATTATCTGGGTAATCCTGTTTTGCTTTCTAAGCCTGTAAAAGATGTGGATTGGGTAATAGATATAAATGTGGGCGAACACAAAACTGATATGGCTGGCGCTTAAATAGAAGCCTGAGTCTTACGTAGATAGAAAAAAAATGTCCCGACAAAATTGTCGGGACATTTTTTTAATAAGCACAAAAGATTAAGAAAGGTTCTTGCTCAAGTGTTTTGCCAAATCAAACATACTAACTGATTTCTTTCCAGCTAAAACTTTAGCAAGAGTGTC
>JBKJJB010000384.1:0-6162 GCA_046598235.1 Chitinophagales bacterium | reverse complement strand
GCAATACATGCTCCGCAATTATTTCTTTACGAAGAATGAAAAAACATTGAAGGCAGTAACCGCCACCCTCGACAACATGATGAATGGAGGAATCTACGACCAGGTGGGCGGTGGCTTTGCCAGGTATAGTGTAGATGCCGATTGGGAGATTCCTCACTTCGAGAAGATGCTTTATGATAATGCTCAACTTGTTTCGCTTTACTCCGAGACCTATCAAATAACAAAGAATGAGCGCTACAAAGAAGTAGTGTATGAAACCTTGGAGTTTATTGAACGTGAACTGAACGATGATGGTGGAGGTTTTCATTCCGCACTCGATGCCGACAGCGAAGGAGAAGAAGGAAAGTTTTATGTGTGGGATGCAGAAGAACTAAAGAAGATTCTTGGAAAAGATTTCGAAGAATTCAAAACGGTATTTAATGTAATCCCAAACTTTGAAGGCAAAATAAATCTTACAAGACGACAGACGGCAGACAACAGACAACAGAAGATACAAGGATGGAAAAAAGTATTGCTGAATGAGCGAAGCAAACGCATTCGTCCGGGCTTAGATGATAAAGTCCTCACCGCATGGAATGCACTAATGCTGAAAGGTTATTGCGATGCCTATAAAGCATTTGGAGAAAAAAAATTTCTTGACCGTGCTTTGAAATGCGCTGCGTTTCTTAAAACCAAAATGCTTCAAGAGGATTTCAGTATTAAAAGAAATTTCAAGAACGGGCGGGTAACCATCAATGGCTTTTTAGATGATTATAGTTTTACCTGCGAAGCTTTTATCGCTTTGTATGAAGTAACCTTAGATGAACAATGGCTGGCGCTTGCAAAAAATATCACTGACCTTGTAATTCAGCATTTCTATAATCTAAATACAGGAATGTTCTTTTATACTTCCATCAGCGATGAGCCGCTGATTGCACGTAAGTCGGAAACAAGTGACAATGTAATCCCTGCCTCTAACTCTTCGATGGCGAAAGTGCTTTATCATCTCGGAATGATTTACGACAACAAAGACTATATCGAAAAGTCTAAACGTGCTTTGATGAATGTGCAGGAGAACATTTCGGGCTATCCTTCTTACTATGCCAACTGGGCAATACTGATGGATAATTTTATTGAAGAGCCTTATGAAGTAGCGATAGTGGGAGACAAAGCAGATGAACTTCGGAAAGACTTTGATAAACACTTTTTACCGAATTGCATTGTTATTGGTCAGACGACTTCAAGTCGTCCGACCAATATTCCTTTGCTTGAAGGGAAATACAAACCTGGCGAAACACTCATCTACGTTTGCAAGAATAAAGCCTGCCAATTACCGGTAAAGACAGTAGCTGAAGCAATGAAGCAGTTATCCAATTAACAGATATAAACTATCTATGGTTTTCTTTTCTTTAGATAAAGTCTAAATTTGCCACCTGTGAGCGAAGTAATTACCGAAGAACAAGTAAAGACCGGCATTGTTGAAGTGCTTAAAACTGTTTTCGATCCTGAGATACCCGTAAATATTTACGACCTTGGGTTGATTTACGAAATCAATGTTTTTCCCGACTTTAATGTTGAGTTAGTAATGACCCTTACTTCACCTAATTGCCCTGTAGCAGGAACTTTACCGGGCGATGTAGAGCAGAAAGTAAAATCGGTTAGTGGAGTAAATGAAGTAACTATGGAACTTGTTTTCGAACCGCCTTGGAGCCAGGAGATGATGAGCGAGGAAGCAAAATTAGAATTAGGCTTTTTGTAAATAATAAAATATCAACAAACAATTAAAAATTTAAAACTATGTATCCACAAGAATTAGTAGCCCCCATGAAAGCCGACCTTACACAGGTTGGATTTGAAGACCTAATTACACCGGCTGATGTTGACATCGCACTAACTCAAACTACCGGAACCGTGTTGCTGGTATTTAATTCTGTTTGCGGATGCGCAGCAGGAGCAGCACGACCTGCTATTAAAGCAGCGGTCAAAGAATCGGAAAAAGTTCCAACTAAACTGGTATCGGTATTTGCCGGAGTTGATAAAGATGCGGTAAACAAAGCACGCGAATACACTTTGCCTTATCCTCCTTCATCACCGGCTGTGGCATTGTTTAAAGATGGTAAGTTGGTTCATTTTGTTGAACGTCATCAAATTGAAGGTAACTCAGCAGAAACTATTTCTGCCCATCTCAAAAAAGTATTTGAACATTACTGCTAAGAAATTATCTGAAAGAAATTGGAGACGAATGACGGGTGTAACAGACTTTGTCATTCGTCTCTTTTTTTATGTTTGCACCCCAATAAATTAAACATGTCTAAGTTCCATAAATTAAGAGTAATAGAAGTAAAAAATGAAATTGCTGATGCAGTTTCTGTTTCGTTTGAGGTTCCTTCCGAATTGAAACAGAGTTTCAATTTCTTTCCCGGTCAATATACCACGCTTAAATTGAATATTAACGGAGAACCTGCAAACCGCAGTTATTCCTTTTGCAGTTCTCCTTTTTTAAATGAACCGCTCACTATTGCAGTGAAGCGCGTGGCTGGAGGGAAGGGTTCCAATTTTATCAATGATAATTTTAAACCGGGGGTTGAAGTAGAGGTGATGGAGCCAATGGGAAACTTCCATTCTTCTTTAAGTGAAAACAATGAGAAACATTATGTTCTTTTTGGAGGAGGATCGGGTATTACACCTATAATGTCCATTCTTAAATCTGTATTAGCGAAAGAGACCAAAAGTAAAGTCACTTTGTTTTATGGAAACAGAAATGAGAACAGCATCATTTTTAAAGATAAATTGGAAGTTCTCTTATCTCAATTCGCTGAGCGATTTAAAGTAGTTCACATACTCGATGCACCTCTTGGCTCGTGGAGTGGTTATTCGGGTTTTATGGTGAAGGATTTGGTGCTGAAACTGCTTCGCGAAAATACCAACCTTAGTTTTCAAAATGCTGAATTCTTTATTTGCGGTCCCACGCCTATGATGAAGAGTGTGGAAGAAGCATTGGGAGTATTACAGATTCCCAAAGAGAAAACACATATAGAGTATTTTACTGCGAAACTTGAAGAAGACAAACATGCGGCTACTTCAGGAACTGTTATTGCCGATGCTCAACCTTTCACCGGCAAAACAAAAGTGAAAATTATTTACGATGGTAACACGCGTGAGTTTGAAGTGAGTGAAAAGGAAACAATTCTTGAAGCAGCATTGGATGCCGGTTACGACCCTCCGTACTCATGTATGGTTGCTGCTTGCTGCACTTGCCGCGCAAAACTTATTTCGGGTAAAGTAGAAATGGACGACCGCGAATCGCTTACTGATGCAGAAATTGCAAAAGGATATGTGTTAACCTGCCAATCACATCCTAAGAGCAATGGAATTGTTTTAAATTACGATATGTAAAGGGTAGCTCTTTATCCTACCGAAACTGCTTCTCTTACTTCAGCCGTTTTTTTTTCAGCAGTCTTATGTTGCAGTGCAGCCTTTACAAAGCCAACAAAAAGAGGATGTGGGTTATCTACGGTAGACTTTAACTCAGGATGAAACTGAACTCCCACAAAATGAGGATGTGAAGGAATCTCCACTATTTCAACCAAGTTGTTATCAGGATTTTTCCCAACAGCAATCATTCCTGCATTTTCAAATTGCTCCAGATATTTACTGTTGAACTCAAAGCGATGACGATGACGCTCGCTGATGTGTGCGCTTCCGTAAAGTTTTTCTGAGGTAGAATTTTCTTTCAAGTCACAGCGATAAGCGCCTAACCGCATCGTTCCACCTTTATTCTTAATCTTCTTCTGTTCTGCCATCATATCAATTACAGGATATGGTGTTTCAGGAAACATTTCAGTCGAGTGAGCATGTTTCATATTTAAGAGATTGCGAGCAAACTCAATCACTGCGCACTGCATACCAAGGCAAATTCCGAAAAACGGAATATGATTTTCTCTTACGTACTTAATCGCAGTAATTTTCCCTTCAATACCACGATTGCCAAAGCCGGGAGCCACCAGAACTCCATCTAAATCTCCCAACTTCTGCGCAACATTGTGTTCATCAATATTTTCAGAGTGAACACATTCCACAATTACTTTACAATTGTTAGCAGCCCCTGCATGAATAAACGATTCGTGAATAGATTTATACGCATCCTGTAACTCGATATATTTTCCTACTAAGCCAATTCTTACTTCACTTTGTGGATTGCGTAATTTATTAATGAACTCGTGCCATTTCTTTAAATCAACAGGATTACCTGATGGCAATTCTAACTTTCTAAGAACTGTTGTATCTAAATGCTCCTTCTGCATTTCAAGCGGCACAGCGTAGATGGTATCTACATCTAATGCCTGAATTACGGAACCTTTCTCTACGTTACAGAACAATGCCAGCTTTCTGCGCATTTCATCTGTAAGGGGTAATTCAGTTCTGCAAACCAAAATATCAGGACGCACACCAATAGTCTGCAGTTCCTTTACCGAGTGTTGTGTAGGTTTTGTTTTTAATTCCTTTGCAGATTTCAAATAAGGAATAAGTGTAAGATGACAAACCAACGTATCGTGTTCTTCTAACTCCCAACGAATCTGACGAAGTGTTTCTATATAAGGCAAAGCCTCAATATCACCCACTGTTCCACCAATTTCTGTAATTACAATATCATACTCGCCTGTTTGACCAAGCAGCAACATTCTCTTTTTTATTTCATCCGTAATGTGCGGAATTACTTGAACGGTTTTACCAAGATAAGCGCCCTCTCTCTCTTTGTTTATAACAGTCTGGTAAACCCTTCCGGTAGTAACATTGTTTGCTTGCGAAGTTGGAGTGTTCAGAAATCTTTCATAATGCCCTAAATCCAAATCTGTTTCGGCACCATCTTCAGTTACAAAACATTCGCCATGCTCATACGGATTTAAAGTTCCCGGGTCAACATTAATATATGGATCGAATTTTTGGATGGTTACTCTGTATCCTCTTGCCTGAAGAAGTTTAGCAAGAGAGGCGGCAAAAATTCCTTTTCCAAGACTGGAAGTAACTCCGCCAGTTACAAAAATATACTTAGCCATGATTAAAAGGGTTTCGCAAATTTACATTTTTTCTGCTGTGTTCATAACAACACGAATCAACTAAACACCAACACGGTGTTAGTAAACCCCATTTTATCAGAAAGTTTTCTTTGTTTTGATTTCTAACTCTCCGCCTGATGTAACCTAACAGGAGTAGACTGTCATTTCGAGCGTAGGTTTCCGAAGCGAGAAATCTTGTATTGTATTTAACCTGCCAATACAAGATGCTTCACTCCGCAAAGCTTCGTTCAGCATGACAGTGCCTTGTTTGTTGTTCAGGTTCCGCTAAACGGAGAGTTACATTTTGATAAATCGAAACTGAGTGCACTGAATGAAAAAATATTTACCCCTTACTAAACTTCTATTGTCTATTGTCTATTGTCTATTGTCTTTCCTCGGCTTCTCCCAAACCTGGAACTGGGCAAAAGGAGAGGGCGACATAGGCAGCGATGCATCTAATTCTATTACTTTAGATGACAATGGAAACGCCTATGTTACCGGTAACATTGCCGGACGAGCAGATTTTTCGGGAACCATGTATCAGGGCAGAGGAATTTACGAAGTGTTTATTGCCAAATACGATCCTCAGGGAAATTTAATTTGGGTAAAACTTGCAGGTGGTGACGCTAACGATCAGGGAAATGCCATTAAGTATTACAACAACGCACTTTACGTTACTGGTTTTTTTAGCGATACTGCTTGGTTCGAAAGCACTATGTTTAAAAGTAGGGGAGAAGCAGATGCTTTTGTGGCGAAATATGATTTAGATGGAAACTTAGTTTGGGTGCGGCAGGCAGGAGGAACGGGTTTAGATTATGGCTCTTCTATAGATATTGATAACTCAGGAAATGTTTTTGTTGCCGGTACTTACGAAACTGCAATCAGGCTCGATACAGTTAACCTTTCTACCACCAATATCTACAGCGAATCTTTTTTTGCTAAGTATTCTAACAATGGAAATCTAATTTGGGCAAAATCAACCAAGGGAAACAATTTCAATCTTATCACAGGGCTGGCGTTTGATAACCACAATTCTGTATTTCTAACAGGATATTTCGGGGCAAACTTTAGAATAGATAACACTACTATTACTTCTTCCACTTCCAGCTATGATATTTTTCTTGCC
>JBKJJB010000166.1:0-3585 GCA_046598235.1 Chitinophagales bacterium | reverse complement strand
TTTCGCAACAGAATAATCGCCACGAGTTGGTGCTTGATTTGTTCAGTCCTTTTGCAGATGAAGTGACTATTGCAGTTGCTTCTCGTCACCAGGAAAGTTCCGTTTATCATATTCAGCAAAATGACGAAAATTTTCCTTCGAACAATAAACTGGTCCCCTACCGCACGGTGCAATATTCGTTGTTTGAATAACAGATGTAAACAATCACCTTATTGTAGTAAATGAAAATCCATCCATTCCGTTTTAAGCAGTTCAATGTAGCACATGACAAATGCGCTATGAAAGTAAATACCAATGGAGTATTGCTGGGTGCCTGGGCATAGGTGGGCGAAGCGAAAGCGGTTCTTGACATATGAAGGGTGAATGGAAGTTACAATGAGAAAAAATGTCTGAGTTTCTAAATTTATCTGTAACTGATTTCTTACCTTTACTTTATGGAGCCTGAAGAAGGAAGCAAAAAGGAGTTGAACGAACCGCAGGCGGAGTACGGTAAAAAGCGTATCACTGTTTTTAATTCTTTTGAAGCGATGGAAGAAGATACTCATAAGCGTTTAGCCGCCTTGACCTATGAGGAGCGTTTGTGTAATCTGGAAATCTTAAGGAAACAGATTTTCTATAAATCACTTTTGCCAAGCGGCAACTGGCCGCCATTAAGCAGAAAATTTACTGTTACTAAATTGCCTTATGAAGTTTGCCGATAACTTTGAGGAGATACTTTCTGTATTTGCCGCATATGAAGTAGAGTTTATAGTGGTTGGCGGTTATGCTGTAAATTTTTACGGGTACGATAGAACCACCAGTGATTTAGATATATGGATTAATCCGATAGAAGAAAATAAAGCAAAGTTAACGAAGGCTCTTACAGAACTTGGTTATTTGGCGGCAGGAGAAAGTCAGGTAAACGATTTGGATTTTTCTGTGCCATCCTGCTTTAGTTTGGGAGATGGCAAATATAAAGTAGATGTATTCTCCCACATGGTAGCGGTTAGATACGCAGATGCTTCAAAAGAGAAAGTGCCTTTTCAAACAGAAGGCAACAGAACCATTTATTTTATTTCCCTGAAAGACCTTGTTGCCAACAAAAATAAAACAGGCAGGTTAAAAGATTTAGCAGATGTGGATGTATTGCTGAAAATTCATCGGTTTGATAAGAAGCAATGATGCATTCCGGCAGAATCTCCTTTATCATTTTCACCTCCTATAATGAAAAATTCTCCCTTCCGCTTTAAACAGTTTAATGTGGAGCATGATAAATGCGCCATGAAAGTAAACACCGATGGTGTGCTGCTGGGTGCGTGGGCAGAGGTGGGCTTGGCAAAAGTGATTCTTGATATAGGAACAGGCACAGGAGTAATAGCGTTAATGATGGCGCAGAGAAACAATGAAGCTATTATTGATGCTATTGATATTGATAAAGATGCCTGCGAACAAGCGCAGGGAAACTTTAAGCAAAGCAAATGGAGCGAACGGCTGAATATATATCATTCATCGTTACAGGAGTTTACCAGTGAAAAGAAATATGATGCAGTTATTTCCAACCCGCCATATTTCGTGGATGATTTTAAAACCGGTAATGAGCAAAAGGATACAGCTAAGCATAGCTTGGCACTTAGTTATGAGGAATTGTTATTGGGTATTAACTGCTTGCTTTCAACAAACGGGAAGGTGTTTATTGTGATTCCTATTTTCAATTACTCCATTATTGAATCCCTTGCGCTGAAACAAAATTTGTTTGTTACGAAAGCAACAGAAGTAATTGCTGTAGAAGGGAAGCCTCCTTATTTGTCGCTCCTCCAGTTAGAAAGGAATGAGATACAGTTTTCAAAAAGCAATATCACTATTCAAAATGGAGATGCAAATTTTACTGATGTATATAGATTGCTTACGAAAGAATTTTATCTGAAATTCTGACGGGCAAAAATTATTTTCGCGCACATCTGATTACATTTCACTTCTGAACTTATTCTAATGGAATTATCTAAAACATACGACCCTAAACAAACCGAAGATAAATGGTATAAATACTGGCTTGACCTTGATTTGTTTCACAGCGAACCCGATGAGCGCGAGCCATATACCATTGTCATTCCTCCGCCAAACGTAACAGGCGTGCTGCACATGGGGCACATGCTCAATAATACCATTCAGGATATTCTTATCCGCAAAGCTCGGATGGAAGGAAAGAACGCCTGCTGGGTTCCGGGAACAGACCATGCCAGCATTGCTACAGAAGCAAAGGTGGTGCAGATGCTCCGCGAAAAAGGAATCAGGAAAAGTGATTTAAGCCGCGAAGAGTTTTTGCAATATGCCTGGGAGTGGAAAGAAAAATACGGAGGCATCATTCTTGAACAGCTAAAGAAACTGGGTGCAAGCTGCGATTGGAAACGTACGCGCTTTACCATGGAAGAAAAGATGAGCGATGCGGTAATTGAAGTGTTCATTGACCTCTATAACAAAGGACTTATCTACCGCGGGCTTCGCATGATAAACTGGGATCCTTCGGCAAAAACAACTTTGAGCAACGAAGAAGTTCTTTATACCGAAGAGAACAGTCAGTTGTGTTTTGTGAAGTATGTAATAAAGGGAACCGATGAGTTTATCTCCGTGGCCACCGTTCGTACCGAGACCATTATGGGCGATGTGGCCGTGTGTGTAAACCCAAATGATGAGCGCTACAAACATCTCATTGGCAAAACGGTAATTGTTCCGTTGGTGAACCGTGAAGTGCCTGTAATAGCAGATGATTATGTGGACATAGAATTCGGAACAGGGGCATTAAAAATCACTCCCGCCCATGACGTAAATGATTATGAGATAGGAAAAAAGAACAACCTGGAGGTAATTGATTGTTTCAACGAAGATGGAACCATTTCTGAAGCAGCGCAGGTATTTGTTGGTCAAGATAGATTCAAAGCCCGCAAACTTGCTATAGAGAAATTAGAGGCAGATGGCTTGCTGATAAAGAAACAGGATTACCTGAATAAAGTAGGAAGAAGCGAACGCACCAATGCCATCATAGAGCCTCGCTTGTCATTGCAATGGTTTGTGGATATGAAGAAGTTCTTCGAAAAGAACCCGCAGGTTTTGAATGATGTAATGGATGATGAATTGAAATTCTATCCTCCTAAATTTAAAAACACTTACAAGCACTGGATAGATAATGTTCGCGATTGGTGCATCAGCCGTCAGCTTTGGTGGGGTCAACGCATACCCGCTTGGTATGATGGGGAAGGAAATTTTGTGGTAGCAAAAACTCATGATGAAGCAATCAAGGAATTTAAAATCCGCAATCCGCAATCCGCAAACCGTAATCTTAAACAGGATGAAGATGTTCTTGATACCTGGTTTTCATCCTGGCTTTGGCCTATCAGCGTGTTCGATGGCTTTGAAAACCCAAACAACAAAGACATTAACTACTACTACCCCACTAATGATTTAGTTACCGCCCCTGAAATTATGTTCTTCTGGGTAATGCGCATGATTATGGCAGGTTACGAATGGAGAGGAGAAAAGCCCTTCAAGAATGTTTACTATACAGGAATCGCTCCAGATAAACTGAGAAGAAAAATGAGCAAGAGCCTCGGC
>JBKJJB010000343.1:0-3188 GCA_046598235.1 Chitinophagales bacterium | reverse complement strand
ATAATCCTTCTTCATAAAATCATAAGCAGCCTGCACATCTTTATAAAATTGCTCTTCGCTGTAAATAATTCCTTCACTTTTACCAAAGCCTCGATAGTCAAGAATGAATATATCGTAGTTTAAAGAAGTATAGATACTAGCTATATCTCCCCATGTATCGAGTGCGCCCGCATTACCGTGCAAATAAAATACAAGTCCTTTCGATGAATCTGCTTTGAACAATATCCCGTGCAAGTTTTTGTTATCAAAAGTTGGAATCTTCATCTCCTGATAATTTCCCTCGTAGCTAAATTTATAATCTGCCGGCAATGGCTTAGGATGAAAAATCATTTTCTCCTGATAAAAATAAATAAGACAGCAGAGAGCAATATAAAGCATAGCAACAGTTGCTGTAACGTAGAGAAGGATTTTCTTGATACGATTCATGGGATATATTTTTAGAAATTAAAATGACTTATGCCATGCAGCGCGGATTAAAATCCCATTGCACTAATAGAAAATTTTCAGGCTGTAATCCAAATGAAAGACCTGCTTCCAACCATTTATTTTGAGTGGCACGAATTGAATCTTTATTATTTCGTTTCGCCTCGGCAAATATTACCGCTCCATTCTTCCAAGCTAATACATCCCAACAACCCGAGTAAGAATTATTATTCAGTTTGGCAATACCTGTTATCGTTTCCAAAACTTTTTCCTCGTTGATGAGCTCGTGCTTTTGATTCGCGTATTTATCATCTTTCCACTCTGCCATACAGATTGGTTCTATATTTCTCCTGCCATAAGTTTCAACCCACCGCGCCTGCCAGCCGTCATTTTTAAAAAGTGTCATAATCGCCATTTCGGCAAACATAGGTTTACCATCAACTGATACAATAGGTTTACCACCGAAGGTTTCTTTAACCGGTATTCCGTTCCATTTTTGAAATTGTATAATACACTTTGGAATTTCCACCGTTCTATTTCCGAGTTTAAATACCTCTGTATGTGCAGGGTCTAATAATTTTGGGTACATGTTGCGAAAATATAATACGGCTGTTTAAATAATCAATCATTTATATTCGCGCCCCATGCAACAATCGGCTATAACAGACTCAGTGTTGGCAGAAACCATTTCTTTTGAGGAATACCTTGAGTTGACTAAAGATATTGTGGAAGAAAAAATTCCGCGTGCGGGTATTTATTTGGCTGATAATACCTTTCGTTATGCCCGCTCTAATCAGGAGCGAATGAAAAAGGTTTTGGATAGTATTGTCCTCCATCAAAAGTTGTATAACTTATTATCTGATTTAGAGGAAAAATGGATTTGGCTGGTTATAAGCGAGCCTTGGTGTGGCGATGCAAGTTGGGGAACCCCTGCATTATGTATGATTGCTTCTGCATCTGAGAAAATTGATTTCCGCATTTTGCTGCGCGATACACATCCTGAAATAATTAAAGAATATCAGACAGAAGGAACGGATTCTATACCTAAATTGATTTGTTTACGCAAAAGCGATTTGAAAGAACTTGGCACCTGGGGACCGCGACCGAAAGAATTACATGAGATGGTTTTGAAATTTAAAGACTCTCCCGATTTTGATTATCGTGAAAGTGTGCGAAAACTTCATGCGTGGTTTGAGGCAGATATGACTAAATCAACTCAGGAAGAAATTATTGATTGCGTGAAAGAATGGAAAGTGATTAGTGAATTAGAAAATTAGAAGATTAGTTAATAAAAACATAGCATGAATACAATAGCAAAAACATCAGAGATACGTTTCAAAATTGGATTGGATGACAAAAATGTACCATTGGATATTAAGTGGATGGCAACTGATTCAAAGAATAATGAATTGCGCGATTGCAAAAGCATTATGATTTCCATTTGGGATGTGGTTCAAAAGGAGATGCTCAAAATTGATTTGTGGACGAACGATATGACCACCGATGAAATGCACTCACATTATTTTCAAACGCTGCTTGCTATGACTGAATCATACTCCAAAGCTACAGGAAATCCACATGCGGTAGAAGAGATGAAGAAATTTGCTCAACAGCTAGCAAAGAAAACCGCTGATTGGGAAGACGGGAAATAATAGATGGCATTAGTAAATAGCTAGTGGTAAGTCGTAAACTTTTTAGTAGTTACTTTTTTATCTGTAGTAATTCTCAGCAAATAAATTCCGGGAGGGTAGTTCGCAGTTGACAATTGATAATTGGCAGTAAGTTGTAGCTCAACAATCTTTTTTCCTGTTATATCAAACACTTCTAACAAGGATTTATTTAAACCTGCAACCTGTAACCTGCAACCCGTAGCATCACAAGAAATTAAACCTTCTTCCAATTCATTTACAGCAGTGGCAATCAGGTTCAATGTAATTGTATCCTCATCTTCACAACCCAGTTGATTTCTCACTTTCAATATAACAGTGTATTCACCATCGTCAAAGTATTGATGAAACACATTCGGGAAATTTACCGAAGCACTATCGCCATCTCCAAAATTCCATGAATAAGAAACAGTGTTTGTGTTTGGAGTATAAAAGAATGCATTGCGATTAGTAAGTTGATAAGTGATGCTTGCTATAGGACAGGAATCAATGTTGATAGTTTGAAAAGAAGTATCAGCGCATACATTGTTATAGGCAATAAGAGTAATAGTATAAGTTCCTCCATTTGTATAATCTTTAGGTGCAGGGTCAGCATCAATTGAGGTAGTGGTATCATCAAAATCCCAATTGAAATTAGTTGCCGAAGAAGAAAGATTTGCAAATGAAACATTCAACTCATCTACTGTTAAACTGAAGTTACTTACTGCATGTGGAATTACTCTGGTATAAAAAGTCTTCTCCTCTCCTTCCGCAATTATGTAGTTTAATTCTTTTACAGTAACGACAACCGTTCCTGTGTCATTCCACAAAACAGTTATTGCATTTCCAGTGTTAGAAACAATAGTTCCGTTGCCAATAATGTTCCAGCAGTATTTGCTTGCAATAGTATTTGTTACTGAATAATGAGCAGTTGTTCCGGCACAAACAGTTGAATCACCGGTAATATCAAATGTATGAGGCTTTAGCAATTCAAAAAGAAATTCGCGGGAGTATTTATAGATGGTATCATTTAAAGTTGGTGCAAGTAATTCGGGTTCGTGTCCAAAGCCAATCAATGGATGGAACTCATTTAGTATTCCTACATTATTTAATCGCTGA
>JBKJJB010000182.1:0-26784 GCA_046598235.1 Chitinophagales bacterium | reverse complement strand
TGAGCAAAGTATTTAAGGTTTCGCAACAGCGTGTAGTTGTGCTCTATAGTTTTACCAAAACCAAAACCAACATCAATAATCGTATCTAATATTCCCGCAGCGCTGCACACACGTATTCGCTCGGCAAAAAAGTCCATCACTTCGGTAGTAACATTTTCATAGTGCGGTTGTTGCTGCATATCTGCCGGCAAACCTTTCATGTGCATCAATACAAAGGGCGCTTTATGTTTTGCTACTACTGGAATCATTTCTGCATCAAACCTTCCTGCCGAAATATCATTAATGATATGCGCGCCTGCTTGCAAACATCCATCAGCCACCTTTGCACGAATGGTATCAATAGAAAGAATGGCTTGTGGAAATTGCTGAACAATACTTTTTAGGTGAGGCAAAATTCTTTTCAACTCTTCTTCTTCGGCAATAATTTCTGCCCCGGGTCGCGAACTCATTCCACCTATGTCAAGAATATCTGCACCTTCATGCAACATCTTCTCCGCCTGATTTAATACTTCATTCTCATCCACATATTTCCCTCCATCGTAAAACGAATCGGGCGTTACATTCAATATGCCCATTACCTTGGGGGTAGATAAGTCGAGCAGGCTGCCTTTAATGTTTATTATCATCATCTAATTCACTAATCAACTAATATACTAATCACCATTTATGTTGGTAAAGAATCTTAATTGCGCTTTCGAAATTATCATTCTTATCTATTTTTGGTCGGCATGGCGAATAAGACTTCTTCACAATTTGATGAGCAGATAAAACACTGCCGCGAAATCTTTCGAAAAAAATCCTACGACTACGGGCCCTCTTGGCGGGTGCTTCGCCCCAAATCGGTTACCGACCAACTCTTTATCAAGGCGCAGCGTATTCAAACCATTGAAGAAGCAAAAACCAAAATGGTGGATGAAGATGAGCGCAGTGAATTTATCGGAATCATCAATTATTCCATTATCGGACTAATTCAAATGGAATTAAAAGTTAGTGCAAACATGGAGCTTAAAGAAGAGGAAGCGTTAAAATATTTCGATAAGTACGCCACAGAAATAAAGTCGTTGATGCTGGCAAAGAATCATGATTACGGAGAAGCATGGCGTGATATGCGCGTTGGTTCTTTCACCGATTTGATTTTGATGAAACTGCTTCGCATAAAACAAATTGAAGACAACGAAGGCAAAACTTTAATAAGCGAAGGAATAGATGCGGGTTACCGCGACATAGTGAACTATTCCATTTTTGCATTGATAAAACTGAACGAAACAAAAAATAAATAATGGATAATTGGAATAATGGAATTACCTACACACGAGTGGCTGTTCCATTCCATTCATCCATCATTCCACCATTCCATTTATCCAACTATTAACCATTAAAGAATAACCATTAACTTTTCAAAATGACAGTCTATACCATTTTTGCACTTGTTGCAGCAGCAGCTTTCGCTTTAGCGCTTCTTCGTTTTGTAATTAAGCGCCCGCCCAACATTCTTATTACTTTCTTACAGGATTTCATAGGATGCTTTTTCATCTTCTCCGGCTTTGTAAAAGCAGTTGACCCGCTGGGCACCAGTTATAAGATGCACGAATACTTCGAAGCATTTGCGGGTGAGGGCTTACGCCCAATGTGGGAATACTTTTCTACCTGGTCAACGTTCATGGCAATTGTAATGATTGCCCTTGAGTTGTTTGTTGGCTTTGCACTTATAATAGGATGGAAACCAAAATTTACAGTAACTGTAATCTGGTTGCTTACTTTATTCTTTACCTTACTTACCGGCTATACCTTCCTTAGCGGTTACGGAATTACCAAACCGTTTTTACTTGCCTCGTTTGTTGTAATAGCGTTGTTTGCCACTGTTTCTTTTCCTGATAAACAAACCAAACGAACTAATCTGTTGTTCTTTTCCATCGGACTTTTAATTCTGGTATTTCTCCTCTCCAAATTTTCGGGAATGTTCTTTACAGTTGAGTTTACGGAAACCAAAATGAAAGTAACCGATTGCGGTTGCTTTGGCGATTTCATAAAACTAAAACCCTGGGAAACATTTTACAAAGATGTAATACTTGATATAATCATTCTGATGTTGGTGCTGAACATAAAAAATGTTCGTCCGCTGTTTGGCGAAATGACAAGAAGTTTTCTGGCTTACACATCGGCAGCGGCTGCACTTATTTTCTGTTTGTATAATGTTTACGGCAACGAACCCGTAATTGATTTTCGCCCTTATGCAATTGGAAACGACATTAATGAATTGAGAAAAGAAAAAGTTCCTGCCAAAGTAGAGATGGTGTTTGTTTACCGCAGCAACAAAACCATGCAGCCAAAAGAATTCAGCTACGATGATGTAATGAAAGGCAAAATGGATTATGCTGAATACGACAGCATGATTGAGCGCAAAGACAAAGTCCTTGACCCGGGAATTCCTGCAAAGATTACCAATCTGCGTATTGAAAATGATGAAGGCGGAGATATTACCGATACGCTTCTTCTTAACCCTGCGTATTCATTGATGGTAGTTTCTTACAAACTAAGCATAACACACGAATCTGCTTTTAAAGAGTTGAATGCTATTGCAGCCGAGTGCGATAAGATAGGAGTGAAGTTCTTTGCTGCAACCGCCAATGACGGACATGTAGAGGAGTTCCGCCATAAGAACCAAACGGCTTATCCTTTTTACAATGCCGATGAAACTCCGCTGAAAACAATCATTCGTTCTAACCCAGGATTGCTGTTGTTTAAAAACGGAGTGGTGATTAATAAATGGCACTACAGGCATTTGCCTACTTTCGAAGAGTTGAATAAAGAATACTTCTCAAAAAAGTAAATTTGCTTCATGCTTCAACCCATTCTGAAAGATAATTTGGAGAAAGTAGCTGCCCTCTGCAAAGAGTATCAGATAGAAAAGTTATATGCTTTTGGTTCGGTATGTACGGATAGATTTAATGAAGAAAGCGATGTTGATTTGTTGTACCGGTTTAAAGAATCTGTCGCCTTACAACAGTATGAAACCAATTATTTACATTTTGAAGATAAAGTTAAGATGCTTTTTAATCGCCAAGTAGATTTGGTTCCCGAAAAATACCTCTCCAATCCATATTTCATTCAGAAGATAAACGAAACGAAAACTTTGATTTATGGAGACTGAAATTAAAAAGTACTTGTACGATGTAAAAGTTTCGATTGAATCTATCAATCAATATCTCGAAGGGAAACGGAATTATCTCGAGTATTTAAATAATCGTCAATTAAGGAAAGCGATAGAACGGGAACTTGAAATTATTGGTGAAGCAACCATCCGTTTGCGAAGAATTGACCCTGAATTTCCTATTGAAGAAATACCGGCTATAAAAGCTTTGAGAAACAGAATTGCACATGAATACGATGCAATTGACAATGAACGGATATGGTCTGTGGTTAATAACTCGCTTCCCGAATTATTACAAAAGGTTGAAAAACTCCTTGCTGAATAATGCTTCTACTCAAATTCATCACCAAACGTTTATTAAACGGCTTCCTTGTAATGATAGGAGTGGTGATAGTGATATTCGCGCTGTTCAATATTCTTCCGGTAAACTCTGCACGAATGACGCTTGGACAACGGGCAGATACTGCTTCGGTAGCAGCTATTGAAAAAGAGTTCAGATTAAATCTTCCCTGGTATCATCGGCTGGTTCTTTACTTCAATGATATTTCTCCTATCTCAATAAACGATGTAGAAGATTCGGATGCCCCTACTTATCTGAATGCCGAAGAAGTGAAGTTTGCAAAACTGTTTACAGTTGGTTCCACTTCAGTTGTTTTTAAAGCGCCTTATCTCGGCAAATCTTTTCAAACACGCAGACAGGTAGCAGAAGTATTGGGCGAAAAAATATATCCCACTTTTGTTTTGGCAATTACGTCTATGGCATTGGCTTCTTTCATCGGAATAATTTTGGGAGTGTTCGCTGCTATCCGCCAATATTCTTTTTGGGACAACGCAATCTTAGTGATGTCCACCTTCGGAATTTCTCAGCCCGCTTATTTCAGTGGAATTATTTTGGCAATGGTGTTTGGTTACTACCTCAGCGATTGGACTCATTTGAATGTGCGCGGCTCATTGACCGATATGGATTACAACGGTGATACCATTACCATCTGGAAAAACCTTTGGCTGCCAATGATTGCACTCGGTGTTCGCCCCGTTGCTATTATCACTCAGCTTACGCGCAGTACTATGCTCGATGTGATGAGCCAGGATTATGTGCGCACAGCAAGAGCAAAAGGACTGAGTTATTTTTCAGTTGTATTTAAACACGCGCTCCGCAATGCCATGAACCCTGTAGTAACTTCTATTTCGGGTTGGTTAGCTGCGTTGCTTACAGGAGCTTTCTTTATCGAAAAAGTTTTCGACTACAAAGGTTTAGGTCTGCAAACAATTGAATCGCTTTTGTCTTTTGATTTTCCGGTGGTAATGGGCTCGGTGCTTTTTGTTGCTTTTATTTTTGTTGTGATGAATATCTTTACTGATATTCTTTATTCCGTTCTTGATCCGAGAGTAACTATAAAATAATGGCAACCATGAAAAAGCCAATCGGAATTTATTTGCTTTCTCTTTTTACCGCAGTGGTATTGTATGCTTGTACCTGTAAAGAGCAAGGATCCTTTTTGAAATTACAAAACCTGTTTCTCGAAACACATACCAGTACTGAATTTGAATGGCGCGATTCTATCTTTACAAGAGATACGCTCTATTTAGATTTGGGAATCAGCACTTATTGTATTGCTCAATCGAATGCAACTTTTGATGCGCTACTAAATCCAATGAAAGCATTCTCTAAGAAATGCAATTGTGGGGCAAGCGGTTTTAGAAATCCGGTTACCCAATTCAAAATAACAACGGATAGTTCTTATGCAGGATACACGGCAGGAACAGATATCACACACTTATTTGCCGCTTTTACTTGGTACAGAGATGGGAATTACTTGCCTGTGTACACTTATTACAACTCCGCTACTTTCACAGAAACCTTATCGCGCAGCATTGGCGCGGATAACGGGCAGGGTTGGGGAAACTTAAATTTATTTATTACTCAAAAACCTAACGATACGCAATTCCACTCGTTTACTTTTCAACTTACTACAGCCGATACCTCACTAACTATTTCAACCAAAGTTTTTAAATGGATATAAAACACCATTCCATTTTCCTCATTGGCTTTATGGGTTCGGGTAAAACCACCTTTGGTAAAAAACTTGCCGCTAAACTGAAAATGAAGTTTGTTGATTTAGATGAAGCTATTTGTATTCGCACAGAGTATGCCAGCATTAAAGACCTTGTGGCAGAAAAAGGTTTCGATTTTTTTAGACAAGAAGAAAGTGATGCGCTGAAATCAATGCTGCCTGAAGGCAAAGTAATTTCAACCGGAGGCGGTACGCCCTGTTACTTCGATAATATGGAGTGGATGAAAAGTAATGGCACTGTTGTTTTTCTGAATGTAGATGAGGGAGTGATATATAGCCGGCTGATGAATACCGATTTTGAAGAACGACCGCTTTTGAAAAACATGAATGAAGAAGAACTGAAAAACTTTATTCATGAAAAACTGGAAGAACGGCTTCCGTTTTATAAGCAAGCGCATATTGTGTTTGATTCGGTGAATGAGAAGATGGAAGATTTACTTGCTCTATTGAAAGATAAAGCTATTTAAAAATGTATTGTTTCCCTCACCACAATATAAGTAGCCACCACCAGCACAAACCAGCCGAAAGCTTTTTTCAGTTTGTAGTTATTTACAAAATGCCCGAGGTATTGCCCCGCAAACATTCCGCTTACTGAGAAGGCAGAGAAGATGAGCAGGAATTTCCAATCCATGTTAGCATTTGCATGAACATCGCCCAGAAAACCGATAAACGAATTAACCGCCACCAGCAGCAGAGTAGTGCCGATAGCTTTTTTCATGGGCAGGTTTACAAAATAAACTAATGCCGGAATCATGAGGAATCCACCGCCCGCACCTACCAAGCCGAGGAAGGTACCAATAAGCACAGCAGACACGATAAGCATAAAGCGGTGGTTAAGATGCTTCGCTTTTTTTTCGTCCGGCTCGGCTTTATCGGTAAGCATTTTGTAACTAACACCAAACATGGCGGTGGCAAGCACAAAAAGAATGAGGTGGTCTTTGCTGAGCGTAAAACTGCCCGCACTGAAAATGACATCGGGAAGATTGGGAATAAAAAATCTTCGCACCACGTAAACCGTAATGACCGAAGGGATGCCGTAGTAAAGAGCAGCGGTGTAATCCACCATTTGCTTGCGGATGTTTTGCAGCGCGCCTGACGAAGCAGTAACACCCACCAGAAAAAGCGAGTAGCCCGTAGCCACCGAAGCAGGAATATGAAAAAGATAAACCAGCACAGGAATAGAGAGAAGCGCACCGCCACCACCCAGCAAACCCAGCACTAAACCCGTAGCTACAGCACCAGCATAACCAAGTAGGTGAGTTATTTCCACGGCTTCAAAGTTCTTAATTTATGCGAAATGGAAACATGATTGAAATTATACCGTATCTTAGCCATATGTTTCTGAAGCGTATAGTTACTTTGTTCATCACTTTTCTCATTCTGTTTGCCGACAGCGGGCAGATGATATATGCGCATACCTGTCTTAAATCGAACCATACTTCGTTTAGTCTTTATGCTCCGGGTAATTGCTGCGCTAAAAAGGAAAGCACAAAAAGTTGCTGTGCGAAAAAGATAATTGAAGAAGAAAAGAAATGCACGTTAGGCAAAATGTCGTGTTGTTCGGTTTCTTCTAAATATGTAAAGCAGTCGTTTCCGAATAATGAAGTAAAACTACAGCCAACTGAAATTACAAGAGAACCAGCCACAGAGATAACTCTGTTTTCGGTTTACATTATCAGTTCTGTTCAGAATGTTCTCGCTAACTCTCCTCCTCCTTTGCTTCGATGCAAAGATGATATAAGGTTTACTCAGGTCTTCCGCATTTAGATTTTCTTCTCTTAGTAATTGTCATGCTGAACGGAGGTTTCCGCAGTGAAGCATCTTGTATTTCCTATTGATGTAATACAAGATTCCTCACTAAGGTTCGGAATGACAAAGACGCTTTGCATTTGTTTTTTTTGGTAAATCTTTAATAAGAAATGAAAAATATAATTTCTATTGTCTGTTGTTTATTGTCTGTCGTCTGTGCCTATTCGCAGACGATTCACGGCTATGTAATTGAAGAATTGCCCGATGGAAAAAAGAGTTACCTGTCGGGAGCAGTAGTTGGAGTAATGAATACTACCAACGCAGTTGTTACCGATGATAAAGGCATGTTTATGATTGCTGCCGATGCCGATAAAGATGCGCTGGTTGTTTCGTACGTAGGTTATAAAACAGATACTACCTATTTAAGAGGAAACTCTGTGATTACGATTTCGCTGCAATCATTAACGCTGAAAGATGTAGAAGTGAATGCACGAAAAGCAACAAGGTTAGAAATGTCTGCCATGAATGTAGAAGTAATTAACTCGGGCGATTTGGTAAAAGATGCCTGCTGTAATCTAAGCGAGAGTTTTGAAAACTCCGCAACGGTAGATGTAAGTTATAGCGATGCTGTTTCGGGAGCAAAAGAAATTCGCATGTTGGGCTTAGACGGAAGTTATACGCAGATAATGGTGGAGAATATTCCAAGCATTCGTTCGCTCGGTAACACTTTTGGTTTGAATTACATTCCCGGACCTTTGATGAGTTCGATACAGGTAAACAAAGGCGCGGGCAGTGTGGTAAATGGATACGAAGGAATGACCGGACAGATAAATGTGGAATTGAAAAAGCCGCAAACCACCGACCGCTTGTTTGTAAACCTTTTCCTTAATCAGGATTTAAGAACTGAGCTGAATGTTATTTCTGCCACTAAGATTAACGATAAGTGGAGCACGCTTACTTCGCTGCACGGACAATACAACTGGCTAAAGATGGATTTGAACCACGACCGATATATTGATAATCCATTGGTTAAGAATTTGAATCTGTTTCATCGCTTTACGTACAACCGACCTGAAGGAGGAATGGTGATGCTGGGTGTAGCTGCTAACATAGAAGACCGCATAGGCGGCTCGTATCATTTTAATACTAAAGAAAGTAATGCCTCACAAAACGTATGGGGATTGCGCCTGCGTACCAATCGTGTGGAAGCATTTGCAAAAACAGGTTTCAGTTTTAAGAACGAAGATTATTTGGGCATTCAATACAAATATATTTTTCATCAGCAATACGGATATGTAGGAAGAAAAAATTACAATGGCTTAGAACATTTCGGTTATGTCAATTTCATTTATCAGAAAGAAATAGGTGAGAACGAAAGCATGATTAAAGCAGGTGCTTCCTTTCAAACAGATTATGTAACCGAACGTTTTGACACCTTCAACAGAAAGAGATTAGAAATCGTTCCGGGTATTTTCGGAGAAACCAGTTTAAACTTCGGCACTGATAAGAAGGTAATGTTCGTTGGTGGCATCCGTTTAGATTATCATAACATGTATAAGGTGTTTGCCTCTCCGCGCGTAAACATCAAGTGGAACATTCTTTATGATTTGAGCTTGCGTGTTTCCGCAGGAAGAGGTTACCGTGTTCCTACCTTGTTTGCAGAAAACTTCGGATTGCTTGCTAACAATCGCGCCATCACTATTGACCCTGAAATAAAATTTGAAGAAGCATGGAACTACGGAGCAAGTCTTAGTTACAAATTCTTTCTTGGTTTTAGAGAAGGTATTATCAGTGTAGATTATTACCGCACCGATTTTGTAAATCAGGTAGTAGTTGATTTAGAGGATGCGCGACAGCTTCGCTTTTATAATCTAAAAAAGAAATCGTTTGCGAATGCCATACAGGCGGAAGTAAGTTATGAAGTAGTAAAAGGATTTGATGTAAAGCTGGCTTACAAATACGAGCAGACAAAAACTGATTATACCAGCGGAAGAAAAATTATGCCGCTTCGTCCGCAGCACCGCGGATTGGTTTCCCTCGGATACACTACAAAAAATAAGCACTGGCGGTTCAACACCAGTTTAAATTGGTTTGGCAAAACCAGAATCCCCGATACATCGGTAAATGATGAGGCAAACCAACGCCCCTTACAATCGAAAGATTATTTTCAGTTGAATGTACAAATCACCTTTGTATGGAAAAGATGGGAAGTGTATTTAGGTGGCGAGAACCTTATCAACTTTACGCAAAAGAACCCGATTATAGCGGGCGATGCTCCATTTAGTAATCAATTTGATGCTTCACTCATTTGGGGACCGCTGCGCGGAGCAATGGCGTTTACGGGGGTGCGGTTTAGTTTGAAATAATGCTAATGCCAAAGATAACGCTGCGCGATGATTTCACTGATAAATACATTGATTACACAGATAACAGCCGATTAAACTGATTTTTATCCTTGTAATCAACGGCTGCTATCTGTGTAATCAGTGCCGAAGGCAAAAAGAAAGTTAAAACAAGCAGTGTAATCAACTCTCTAACCATTCAATCGTTATATTTATATCACTAAAACAAAAAACAATGAGTACAACAATCAAATCATTTTTAAATGCCTTTATTCTTATTGCAATATTATCAATAGGAACTGAAGCCGCTGCCCTTTCAAAAACAAAAGTGTTGAACATTAAAACAAGTGCCGTATGCGGGTCGTGCAAAGCGCGTATTGAAAAAGCACTGACATCAGTTGAAGGAGTAGAAGCAGCTATTCTTAATCTAAATAGCAAACAGGTGAAGGTAAAATATGATCCTGCCAAAACTTCTCCTGAAAAACTACGTGAGGTAGTATCAAACACCGGTTATAATGCCGATGAAGTAAAAGCAAATGGGGAAGCGTATCACAAGTTGCCGGGCTGCTGTCAAAAGCCGGGTGTTTGCGCGCATTAAAAAAGTAAAGCCACGAATTTCACGAATTAAAACAGCAATGACTTTTGCAATTAAATAATTCGTGAAATTCGTGGCTTCTTGCCTCTATTACGGAATAAATATTTTTGCTTTGCCGTAATCAATTATCATTTCATACGCCAATAAAATATCGGAGCCGAGGATTCCCTGAATCTTCGGCTTTTTTATTGATGAATAGGTAAGGTTCACATGACTTAAGTCAACTGCTGCAACAGTGTAATCTTTAACCTTTACATTTCCGAGAACTAGTTCCTTTAACTTTCCGAAATGCGATTCATCCGTAGAACTGTGAAGTCCGGTGGTTGATTGCTTTACTGTTTTCAGTTTCTTCTTACCTAAACTTTTTTCAAAATAACTTTTGTCAATTACTGTATGAGAGGCACCTGTATCTACCAGAAAGCGGCACTTCTTTCCGTTTACTTTCAGGTTGATAAAAAGGTGATAGCCCGTTTCATCTAATGCTTCAAGAATAATTTTTACTGCTGTTTCTTTTTTGTTCTTCATGTTCCGAAAATAAAAAAGTCTCCCGCTACTGCGGAAGACTTCTGCTTTAATAAAGTTGAAAATTATATAGTTAGAGTACTGAGCACACTGTTCATGTTTCTTACTGCTTCTGCACTTTTATTAAATGCTTCTTGCTCTTCTACAGTCAGTTTGTAATCAATAATTTTTTCCCAACCTGTTTTGCCAAGCACAACCGGCACCCCCAAACAAATATCTTTTTGTCCGTATTCGCCTTCGAGTGAAACACAACAAGTGAAAACTTTTTTCTCATCGCGAACAATGCTTTCTACCAAAGCACATCCTGCCGCACCCGGTGCATACCAGGCAGATGTTCCGATAAGTTTAGTGAGAGTAGCTCCGCCTACCATTGTATCTGCTGCTACTTTCTTTAAAGTTTCTGCATCTAACAAATTACTTACAGGATTACTGTTTAAAGTTGCAAGGCGTGTAAGAGGAATCATGGTAGTGTCACCATGTCCACCAACAACTACTGCATTCAAATCACCCGCAGAGCAAGTTAATGCTTGCGACAAGTAAAATTTAAAACGCGCACTATCTAAAATTCCCCCCATACCTATAATTCTGTTTTTTGGAATCCCGCTTGATTTAAGCGCGAGGTAAGTCATTGTATCCATCGGATTGCTGATGATAACAATGATGGCGTTAGGAGAATGTTTTAAAATATTTTCAGTTACTCCTTTTACTATCGAAGCATTGGTTCCTATCAACTCTTCGCGGGTCATACCCGGTTTACGTGGAATACCTGATGTAATTACTGCAACCTCAGTTCCTGCTGTTTTTGTGTAATCATTTGTTGAGCCGGTAATCTTAGTATCAAAACCCAGAAGAGCTGCAGTTTGGCTCATATCTATAGCCTTACCTTCTGCTACTCCTTCTTTAATATCTAATAGAACAAGTTCATGGCAAAGTTCTTTGCGAACAATATTATCGGCAACTGTGGCACCCACTGCACCGGCACCTACTACTGTAATTTTCATTGTAAATTGTTTAGTTTTTTAAAAGAGGTGCAAACATAGCCGAAAAGAGAAATTCTGCAAACGAGGCACACCGCTATCGAGGTTAAGTTTTGGGTTATTAACAACCATTTCGCCTTTCAAACGGTCTTCTATTAAAAGACAAAACCTTTTGCTTTCTTCGCTAACCGAAAAATAAAAATCAATGCGATACCTGTTTACTCTTTGTCTATTTGTAAGCTCTTCATTTTTTCTATCTGCCCAAAGCATAGGAGGATGTGGTACTGATTTCCCTGCCGACTATAATCATACCTCTAGTTATGCTGAGAGAATGAATTATATCAGTCAATCTTCTTCCCGTGCGGCAATTCGTTGGGTAGGAGTTATTTACCACATGATTGCAAAAGACGATGGAACAGGAAGCGGTTCTCTAAAAGATGTTTTTGACAACCATTGCGAGCTAAATGCAGAGTACACTGATTTCAATATCGGATTTTACATTGTAAAAATCGATACTATTAAAAACACAACTCTTTGGAATTATCAAACATCATTGGGTTATGTAACTTTTAGAGACTATAACATTGCAAACGTTTGCAACATATATGTGAACGGTAATCTTCCCGGTTTGTGCGGATTTGCCACTTTCCCATCGGGAACATCACCCAGACAAGGAGGAATTTTCTTGAATAAATCATGTGTAGGTGCAGGTGATCAAACGCTGGCACACGAAATGGGGCATTATTTAAATTTGCCGCATACATTTGAAGACGGTGCCGGAGTGGAGTTTGTAAATGGTAGTAATTGTTCAACCGCAGGCGATGGCTTTTGTGATACGCCTGCTGACTTTTTAGATGCAAGAACTTCGTGTCCATATACAGGTAATCAAACAGATCCAAATGGCGATTTGTACAAAACAGTGATAGACGAAACTCTCATTATGAGCTACTTTAGTGATAATTGTGTAAATCGTTTTAGCGATGAAGAGGAAGCGGAAATGAATTCAGCTCTTACCAACAGACGTTCTTATCTTTTGAATCAACCTACACCCGATACAAGTCCGCTGGATTCAGCAATTTTAATCAACCCTTTTAACGGTGATACCACTGTAAATAGCTCAGTGGCTAATTTTGTATGGCATGCTGTACCTCTTGCTAAGTGGTACTCTTTCAGGCTGCAGAGTTCAACTTCATCGGTTGTAATAGTTGATACTTTGATAACCGATACTGCTTATACCGTTCGTAATCTTACCCCTAATAAGGGATATAAGTTTCGGATAAAAGCAATTTCGTACGGTAATACTTGCGGTGATAATGCGTTTTACCAATTTATTCAAACGGCTAGCATTAAAACAACGTTGAATGTAACTAGTCCGAGTTGCCCCGGTGAAGACGATGCAGCTGTATCTGCTATAGCAACGAACGGTTCTTCTCCGTATTCTTTTATATGGAGCAATGGTGCAACAGGTGCGGTACTTTCTAATGTTCCTTCAGGGGTTTATGTAGTTACTATTACAGATAACAATGGCGAAGTAGCTGTGGCAAATGTTCAGGTGGGTGAGCCTTCACCGCTTACAGTAAACATAAATAAAGTAGGCAATAACCTTAACGCGGAAGGAAACGGAGGAACCGCGCCTTATACTTACGAGTGGAGTAATGGCGAAATTGGTTCAGGAAACAACAATATCAACTTTGGAAATTATACTGTAACAATTACAGATGCTAGGGGTTGCACTTCTACTCAGAGTTTTATTTTTTCTGCGCTTGGTGTAGATATTGAAACAAAAGTTTCTATGAAAATTTTCCCGAATCCTGCTGCTCAAGTTACTTCGCTTAACTTGCAAATTGTGCTGAATGAAAGAACCGATGCTGTTATATCTCTGCTTAATGTAAATGGACAAGTTGTTCAGCTACTTAAAAAAGAATTTGTGTCAGGAGCAAATACAGTTACTGTGAATATTGAGCAACTTCCATCGGGAGTTTATTTTGTTCAGTTTAAATCAAATGATGTTACAAGAACCGAAAGAGTTTCTGTATTACAATAAATCTTTAAGGGGTTTAATAAAACAAAAAGCGAATCAGAGATGATTCGCTTTTTGTTTTTTACTTCACACCTTAATTTGATAGATGAACTACAACATCGAAAAATTTGTTGACGAAGCATTAGCAGAGGACATTGTTGACTTTGAAGGGAAAATTCCCACAGGTGACCATTCCTCTTTGGCTTGTATTCCTGATCAGAAGGAAGGTCGTGCTCAACTGCTTTGTAAGGCCGAAGGAATACTTGCTGGTGTTGAATTGGCAGAAATAGTTTTTAAAAGAGTAGATACAGGAATAAAGTTTGAAAAAACTTTGGACGATGGAGCAAAAATCAAAAAGGGAGATGTTGCATTTAAGGTTTATGGAGAAGTAAAATCAATTCTTAGAGCAGAAAGAGTTGTTCTCAACTTTATGCAACGGATGAGCGGCATTGCAACACATACATCAAAATTTGTTGAACAGGTTTCAGGAACAAATGCAAAAATCCTCGATACAAGAAAGACAACTCCTAACTTTCGTTATTTCGAAAAATGGGCAGTGATAATTGGTGGAGGGTATAATCATCGTAATGGTTTATACGATATGATAATGCTGAAGGATAATCACATTGATTTTTGCGGAGGAATCGAGAAGACAATTGTTGCTGTAAAAAAATATCAAGAGAAAAATAACCTGAACTTACGAGTAGAAGTTGAAACGAGGAGTATAAAAGATGTAGAAGAAGTACTTCGTGTTGGAGGTGTAAACAGAATTATGTTCGACAACTTCACTCCCGAATTAATGAAACAAGCGGTTCAATTAGTAAACGGGAAATATGAAACCGAAGCATCAGGAGGAATTACACTTGATACAGTTCGTACATTTGCTGAAACAGGCGTTGATTTTATTTCTGTTGGGGCATTGACACATTCATCAGTTAGTTTAGATTTAAGTCTTAAAGCATTTTGACGCAAGAAAATTGGCAATAGTGAATAGTGAATAGGAAATACAGAATACAGGATTCTACTTTTTTCATTTATAAAAACGCTACTGTATGTTGCAGCTAAATCACAAGAAACTTGAAGTTTGGAAACAGAGCATACAGCTTATAAAAATTGTTTATACCCTTACAAGAAAACTTCCTAAAGAAGAACTTTTCAACCTTACATCGCAAATGCGAAGGTCGGCCGTTTCTGTTTGTAGCAATATTGCAGAAGGTGCTTCCAGAAGAACCGAACCTGACAGAAAGAGGTTTTACGAAATTTCGCGTTCATCATTGGTTGAGTTAGATACTCAAGTTGAAATTTGTATCGCATTGGATTATCTGAATGAAAATGATTTACAACATCTCAAACCCTTAACCATTTCAATTTTCAAAATGATGAGCAAACTTGTTCAAAGGGAAAACTGATTTGTATTACTATTGCCTATTCACCATTCAGTATTCACTTTTTAATTAGATGGAATCCGTTCAGAAAAAGAAAATCATGTTCATTATTAATCCCATCTCGGGGGTTTATAAGAAGAAGAATGTTCCCGAAAAAATTGCGCGTTACATTGATTATGTGAAATATGATTATACTATTCGCTTCACTCAGTATGCAGGTCATGCAACTCTTATCACACAGCAAGCAGTATCGGAAGGTTATGATGTTTGTGTGGCAGTGGGTGGCGATGGTTCTATCAATGAAGTAGCGCAAAGTTTAGTAGGAACTAACACCGCACTCGGAGTTTTACCTTACGGTTCAGGAAATGGTTTTGCCACGCATTTAAAAATTCCTCCGCGCGACCCCGAAGGTTCTATCCATGTTTTAAACACGGGCAAAACTGTAAAAATTGATATGGTGAAATCTAACCTTCGGTACTTTATCAGCAATGCCGGTTTTGGAATTGACTCTGCTGTGGCGCGAAGGTTTCATCATCATAAAATCCGTGGTCTTGCATCGTATGCTTCGGCAGTGGTGAAAGAGTTGCTGTTATACTTTCAACCCTTTCACGCTAAGGTGGAGATTGATGATACTGTTCTTGAAAAAGATTTTTTTCTGTTCACTGCTTTCAACGCCAACCAGTATGGCTATGACTATGCGGTGTTTCCCTTTACAAGTCTTAAAGACGGAGTGCTGGATGTAATTGTGCTGAACCGCTTTCCCGTTTGGAAATTATTCTGGATTGTAGGTTGCTTAATAGCCAAGCGTGCCGACCTGATTAAAGAAGCTGAATCGTACCGTGCTAAAAGAATAATCATTCACGGAAATAAGAAAATGGTTTACCAGTTTGATGGCGACTCTGTCATTCATCACGAAGATGTAAGCTTTGAAGTAATACCGCAATGTATAAATGTGATTGTGCCGGAAGGGTTGAATGCGTATTGAGAGAGGTTAATCGTTATTGGTTAATGGATAATAGGTAATACAATGAAAAACAGAGATGATAGAAATAAAGTAGTCTTCTCCACTAACCCCAACTTTAAGCAAGAGGTAGTGAATGATGGGCAGGATACTCCCGCTGCCAATCAGCAAACGCTTTATGTTTCGCTTGAAAGATTAAAAGGCGGTAAGGTTGCTACCATAGTTGAGAATTTTATTGGTAAGGAATATGATTTAGAAGCACTGGGCAAGCAACTCAAAAACAAATGCGGCACCGGTGGAACAGTAAAAGAGGGAATTATTCTTGTTCAGGGAGAGCAGAGAGATAAAGTAATTGGTATTTTAACCTCCATAGGATTCAAGACAAAGAAAAAGGGAGGATAAATTTTTCCACACCCCCTCCCTGCTCCCTTTCATTTCCGTAACTTCGCCCTTGTATTTGTATTTTCATTTCCTGATTCCTATTTCCTAACTCCTTTTCAGCTTTCAGCCCATGCCCGAATTCGTTCACATCCACTGCCACACGCAGTATTCTCTGCTTAGCGGTGCGGGTATATCCGGCTTTTAACTTAAAAAGTAGTCGGTTTTTTTATAGTAAGTCAAGCGTGTATTTTCTTACTGTGTTTTGCAAGTTGTTTTTTACCTGCTCCCAACTTTTAGAGGAAGGAAGCAAAACGGGGGGGGCTTCCGTATCTGCCACATCGAAATGCGTAAGCGAGTGAATAATAAAACCAGAATCTATATCGGGGAATTTTAGTTTGAAAATCTCCAACATTTCGTGCAAGGGATAATCGCTTAGCAAGGTGTCAATATCATAAAAGTCCTTTTTGGCGAAACGATTGCTTACTGCCTGCAACTTCATGGGTATCATATCTTCCAGATGAACAAAACGGCAATCGTCAATTACATCAAACAATTTCAGCCACACAAAAGGATACAGAATAAAATCCACCTTTACACCATCTACCATAAACATCATGGTTTGGTTTTGCTCAAACAGCAATTCTGTTTTTAAAGGCAAGGCAGATATACACTGATACACCTCAGCATTCGTAAACGGTTGATTGGTAAAAAAATCGAGGTCAACCGATATGCGATGTCCTTTCTTTAAAGCGATGTTGGTGCCACCGCCCAACGCAAAAGTTTGCAGCAACGGCTCTTTGCAAATCGTTTTTAATAAAGCCAGGGTAGCGGGTGCAACTGTTTGGCTGTGTAACATTTAAAATCGCTTTTTTGCAGTTGAAGAATGGTGCACAAAAAACTGACAACGGGTTCGCGCAAATAAGCGGCATGAACAATTTCTTTTTTAATGCGCTCGGTGCCGTAATAATGCAGCAACGCCACTTGGTCGCTCCAGGAACCGTAGTTGAACACTTTCTGCATAATGAAAAGCGCTGATTGTTCGGGATTCAACTTGGTAAAATCCACGTCCCAAAATGCTTTGCCGGATATGCGCAGTTCGTTCATCGGGGTAAAGTTATGTTTTTTCACAGCATTGGCATATGTAGCGCAAGTGCCGCACGAGTTGCTGCGTATAGAATGTAATTCACAACTCATCGCTCGCTTACTTTTTTTCCACACCCTGTCCAATCTCTCTTTCCTTTCCTTAACTTCACCCCTGTATTTGTATTTTCATTTCTCGATTCCTGATTCCTAACTCCCTTTCAGCTTTCAACTCATGCCCGAATTCATTCACCTCCATTCTCATACTCAATACTCTCTGCTTGATGGCGCTGCCAGTATTTCTTCCATGTATAAGAAGGCGGCAAAGGATGGAATGAAAGCCCTCACCATCACCGACCATGGAAATATGTTTGGCGTATTTGATTTTGTGGCAGAAGCAAACAAACACAAACTCGCAGATGGTTCTCCCATTAAGCCAATTGTGGGCTGCGAGTTTTATGTAACCGAAGACCGATTCATTCAAACTTTTACAAAAGATAAAAAAGACAAACGCTATCACCAGTTACTCATTGCAAAAAATGCAGATGGCTACAAAAACCTGATGAAGTTATGTTCGCTTGGTTATACTGAAGGTTTATACAGTAAGTATCCGCGAATTGACAGAACACTGATTGAAAAGTATCATGCGAACTTGATTGCTACTACCTGTTGTATTGGAGCAGAAGTTCCTCAAACTATTTTAAAAAAGGGAGAAGAAGAAGGGCGAAAGATTTTTGAATGGTATCTGAATTTATTTGGTGAAGATTATTATATCGAATTGCAGCGTCACGGAATGGCAGAGCAGGAAAAACTGAATGAAGTGTTGCTTCGTTGGTCGAAAGAATACAACGTGAAGGTGATTGCCACTAACGATTCGCATTACACCGACCAGCAGGATTCAAACGCGCACGATATTTTGCTATGCATCAATACAGGTGAAAAACAAAGCACACCTACCAACAAAGAATTTAGCGATGAGGAAGGTGCGATGAAGGGTAAGCGGTTTGCTTTCTTCAACGACCAGTTCTATTTTAAAACACAGCAGGAGATGAGCGATTTGTTTAAAGACATTCCTCATGCGGTAGAAAATACAATGGATATTTTTCACAAAGTAGAGCATCTGAATTTGAAAAAAGATATTCTGCTTCCGAATTTCCCGATACCAAAAGAGTTTCAGATTCATGCTGATGATGTACTGAACCAATGGGAATATTTAAAGCACATCACGTTCGAAGGCGCGCACAAGCGTTACAAAGAAATGACAGCAGAAATTGAAGAGCGCATCAATTTCGAATTGCACACTATCAAGACAATGGGTTTCCCGGGTTACTTTTTGATTGTTGCTGATTTCATTAAAGCGGGTAGAGATATGGGTGTGTTGATTGGTCCCGGTCGTGGCTCTGCTGCGGGTAGTGTGGTAGCGTATTGCATTGGCATTACAAACATTGATCCTATTGCTTACAATCTTCTCTTCGAAAGATTTTTGAATCCCGATAGAAAAAGTTTGCCGGATATTGATACCGACTTTGATGATGAAGGTCGCGATAAGGTGATTGATTATGTAGTGAAGAAATACGGCAAGCAACAGGTGGCGCAGATTGTTACTTACAGCACTATGGCTGCAAAAGTGAGTATTAAAGATGTAGCGCGCGTTCTTGATTTACCTTTGAATGAATCGCTTGCGCTCACCAAATTGGTTTCTGACCGTCCCGGTATTACGCTCAACCGGTTGCTGCATGCACCGCTCGATGGCAAAGACAGCTTGAAAGAAAAGGAGCAATTGCCAAGTGAGGAAATAGAAGCTGCAAAATTGCTGCGTAAAAAATATGAAAGCGATTCTCCAGAAAGTAAAGTATTACACGAAGCAGAGAAACTGGAAGGCGGTATGCGAGGCACCGGTGTTCACGCTGCGGGAATTATTATTGCACCAAAAGATTTAACGGAAATTGTTCCGGTCGCAACTTCGAAGGATACCGAATTGTGGCTCACTCAATTTGAGGGAAAAGTAATTGAAGAGGCGGGCGTAATCAAGATGGACTTTCTTGGTTTAAAAACACTCACCATTATTCGCGATGCTTTGAAATTGATTGAGCAGAATCGCGGAATAAAAATTGACATTGACAACATTCCACTTGACGACAAAAAAACTTTTGAGTTGTATCAACGCGCAGAAACAAACGGAACGTTTCAGTTTGAGTCGCCCGGTATGCAGAAATATTTAAAGGAGTTGAAACCCGATAAGTTGGATGATTTGATTGCAATGAACGCGCTCTATCGCCCCGGTCCTATTGCTTATATTCCTGAATATATTTTGCGCAAGCACGGCAAAAAAGTTACTTACGATTTGCCGGAAATGGAAGAGTTTCTTAAAGAGACTTATGGCATTACTGTATATCAGGAACAAGTGATGTTGCTTTCGCAAAAACTCGGTGACTTTACCAAAGGCGATGCAGATTATTTGCGCAAAGCTATGGGGAAGAAAGACCGCAAGACGCTCGATAAAATGAAAGGCAAATTCATTGACGGAGCAAAAGCAAAAGGTTTGGATGCAAAGAAGTTAGAGAAAATTTGGACGGATTGGGAAGCCTTTGCACAATACGCTTTCAACAAATCGCACTCCACTTGTTATGCATTTGTGGCTTTTCAAACAGCTTATTTAAAAGCAAATTATCCCGGAGAGTTTATGAGTGCCTTGCTTACCAATAACCAAGGCAACATTGATAAGATTACTGCCTTTATGGAAGAATGCAGACGCATGGGTGTGCCGGTAAAAGGACCTGATATAAATGAAAGTGATGTAAAATTTACAGTGAACAAAAATGGAGAAATTCGTTACGCGCTTTCTGCTATTAAAGGAGTAGGCGAAGCCGCAGTGGAAGCAATTGTTGCAGAGCGAAAATCGAATGGTGCTTACAAAAGTATTTACGATTTAACCCGTAGAGCAAGCGCAAGAGCAGTAAACAAGAAAAATCTTGAGGCGTTGGGTTATGCAGGAGCGTTCGATTCGTTTGAAGGATATCATCGCGGGCAATACTTTTTGCCAGATAAAAAAGATGGTTTGAGTTTGTTGGAGAAAGCAGTTCGCTACGGAAGTAATGTGCAAAACACATCTGCTTCACAGCAAAATTCTTTATTCGGTGAAATGCAAGGCGGTGTGGATTTGCGGGAACCTTCATCTTTCGGAAGTGATGAATGGAGTTTATTAGAGAAACTAAAGAAGGAGAAAGAAGTAACAGGTATTTACATCAGCGGTCATCCGCTGGATGATTACCGTTTAGAGATTCAAACTTTCACCAATTGTAGGTTGAATGAAATTGAACAATACAGAAATAAGGAAGTGAAGATTGCAGGTATTGTCACCACTACTGAAACAAAGTTTTCAAAAAATGGAAATCAGTATTGCCGATTTACATTAGAAGATTTTAGCGGCACTTACAACTTCTCTTTGTTCGGGAAAGATTACATGGCTTTCAAAACTTTTACTGAAACGCCTAATGCTATGCTCCACATTTCCGGGCGCTATCAGCCACGCTGGAATAGTGAAACTGAATTTGAATTCAAAATCATGAAGATTGATTTGTTGTCGGATATTCGAAATAAGCTTACCAAATTTCTTACACTGGAAGTTGCTTCATTTGAAGTAAACGAAAAGATGATTGATGAAATCCAAACAGTGATTGCTAAATACCCGGGCAAAACAAAACTGCGTGTAAAATTTGTGGATGAAGAAGAAGGAATTGTTGTGGGTGTAAGTTCTTCTCTGAAAACGATTGATCTCAGTAACGAGTTATTAAGGGACTTAGATACCCTTCGAGTTCACTACGGTTTAAATTAATTATTCTTCTTTCAGATTTATTGCCACCACACCTTTTATTTCCGGCACAGCGCGTTTAACTGCTTCTTCAATTCCGGCTTTCATGGTCATATAACTCTGAGGGCAGGTGCTACAAGCACCTACAAGTTTTACGCGAACTATCATATCATCGGTTATATCCACCACCTCTACATTGCCGCCATCATCGTTCAGATAAGGGCGCATGGTGTCGAGTGAAGTTTCTACTCTTTGAATAAGTTCTTCGTTGTGAGTCAGAGTCATGATAATACGGTGTCGGTGTTTTGCGGCTGCAAGTTAGCATTTTTAATGGCTACCTGTCTTGCCACGTTTGCAGCTAATTCATCAAAGGCATTTGCGATGATGGTATTCTCTCTGTTATAGGTACTTGCGGGTTTTCCCGAATCACCGCCTTCGCGGATACTTTGCACGATGGGAATTTGTCCGAGGAAAGGAATTTCATATTCATCTGCCAACTTTCTTCCTCCGTCTTTTCCAAAGATGTAATACTTATTGTCAGGTAACTCTTCAGGAGTAAAGTATGCCATGTTTTCAATTACACCGAGTATTGGAACATTGATGCTGTCTAATCGAAACATGGCAAGTGCTTTACGTGCATCGGCTAAAGCAACTTCCTGCGGAGTAGTAACTATTACTGCTCCGGTTACATTTAATGTTTGTGCAACGGTTATGTGTACATCGCCCGTGCCCGGAGGCATATCTACTACCATGTAATCTAATTTGCCCCAAATGCAATCGGTTACAAACTGACGAAGTGCAGAAGTAACCATCGGTCCTCTCCAAACCACTGCTTGTTTTTCATCTATCATTAAACCGATACTCAGAATTTTAATTCCCTCCGCTTCAAGTGGAAGCATGAAATGTTTTTCTTTAATAGTCCGTATTTCTGGTCTTCTTCCTTTTACTCCAAGCATCATCGGAACGCTGGGTCCATAAATATCAGCATCAATTAAACCTACACTTGCTCCCATTCTTGCAAGACTAAGTGCAAGGTTTACAGCTACGGTTGATTTGCCAACTCCACCTTTCCCCGAAGCCACACAGATAATATTCTTTACACTTGGTAACACATTCACATTTTCTTTGCGCAGCGAAGTAACGTTAGCGGTAATCTCAATTTCTACTTCTAAATTTTTGCTTACGTATTCATGTATTGCATTGATGCAATCGTTCTTAATTTTTTCTTTTAGCGGACACGCAGGAGTAGTAAGAGTCAATTTGAAACTCACTTTCTTTTCATCCACTACTATTTCGCTAATCATGTTCAGCGATACCAAATCTTTTTTGATGTCGGGGTCATCCACATGACGGAGGGCGTTAAGTATATCTTCTGTTGTGTAGCTCATTTAATTTTTCGGTATTACTTTATATAAAATATCTGCCACGTTAGTAAACTTCATCGTGACTTCCAATGTCTTCAAATATTACTTCATTATCACTTACGAAATAAAAAACAACCCTTAAATCGTATTCAATACTGAAACTCCATAATTCGCTTAGCGAGCCCGTTAATTTATGAGTGCGAAGTTTAGAATGATACGGGTCTTGCAAAAACAGCATAAGACACTCAATAAATTTAAACTGTCTTTCAACATCGGATCGAAGCCGCTTTTTGTACGCACGCTTAAAACTTGAACTGAAAGCAACTTTCATTACTCCTCGTTCAATGTTTTTAATAAATCTTTGGGTGTAGAATAGAAATTCAGCTTGCCTTCTTTTAATTCAGTAAGGGTTTCCTTATGATTTTGAAGAATTTCATTTCTCCTTTCATCGGCAAGAATACGATCGAGTATAGAATACAAGTCTTCTTTCTCTTCCATAGAGAGTTCTTTTACGCGCTCAACTATATCGGCAAACTTTTTCATACTGCGAAGGTATATAAACTTTCAAAAGCGATTATAACTTGCAATAGACCTTGCAGGTTTTTAAAAACCTGCGAGGTCTGGTTATAAAAATTAGTGGAGCAAAGTAAACGACCCCTGCAACTTTTCAGCGTCTTTATACGGTCGTGCAATTTCAATGTAATAAACAAAAGTTCCTGCGGGTTGCAGAGTGCCTTTCAACCTGCCATCCCAGGGAGTAGCACTGTTATGCACTAACTCTCCGTAGCGATTATAAATTCTCATTGTTTTAACCGTAGCAATAGAATTAAAAATAACCGGATAGAACGCATCGTTCTTTCCATCACCATTTGGAGAAAACACATTCGGAACTTTTACCGGGCTTTCGATAACATTTACAAACACATGAATAGAAGCAGTATCTACACACGGACCACTGGTTACAGTAAGCGTATAAAGAACTTCGGTAAGCGGAGTAGAAACCGGAGTAGCAGCGCTTGCATTATCTAAATAATCAACGGGCGACCAATTGTAATTATAAGTTCCGGTTCCACCTGTTACAACTGCACCAAGAGTAATTGGTGTGCCTTGATCAACCTGCACGCTATCGAACAGCACTGAAGCATCTAAGGTTAGCACACTCACTGTTACAGAATCATTTACCAAGCATCCGGTAGTGGTATCGGTTATTTGAACATAATAAGTAATAGTTGTATCAGGAGTTGAAATGGCAGAAGCACAATTGCCGCAGCTTAAATTCAAAGACGGCTGCCATGTGTAAATACTTCCACCCGTAACCGATAGCTGTGCAGAATATCCTTTGCAAACAGTGGTGTCGTTGCTTACACTATAAGCAAATGTTTGAGGAGTTACAACTACCGAGTCATATTTCGGGCAGCCACCGCCAAAATATGCAGTAAGATAATAGGTGGTTTGCTGCGCAGGCGAAGTAAAAGGACGCGCGGCTGTATCGCTCGATAAACCGTTTGCAGGAGTCCACCGATAAGTAACAGGTAATACATTTGAAGAACAAATTCTCGCTCTTATTTCAGGCAAAACCTGATACATCTGTGCTGCGCTTACTGCTAAGTTACATCCAACAGATGAAGCTGCAGTGCCCGAGTGAAAACTATTGTAATTGACAGCAGCAGCAGAAACAGCATCCTGACCGGACGATGGAAAACCATCGGGCTGATCCCAACAAATTTCTACAACAATATTGGTTACTCCATCCCAATCGAAAGTACTCTGCAATATAAAATCATTCCATCCTGCTACAGTGGCATATCCGTTAAGGGGGATGGCAATAGGTGCGGTATAAACGATGGAAGTTGGCTCCCAAACGGTATCACTTAATTGTGCTTTTTGAGTGCAACCCATTTTTATGCTCAGGTTTTGAAACGGAAATCCCGAACCTTTAGCAGTTACATTCAATCCTAAGTGCGTAATAGTTCCGCTACGGAAACCTGCTGCTAATAAATCGGAGGCACGATAGAGTATTTGAGTGCGCTGATCTTCATACAGCATAGAAAAGAAAAGCCCCTGGAAAGGTGTAACACTAGATGAAATGGCATTGGGTAAAGTAAGTGTTACGGTTGCAGGATTTCCATTGCAAGGCGAACCATTGGTGCCGCAATTAATACTTCCTCCGGTAGGAGGGGTGCCGGTAACAAACGGACTCAACTGCGAAGGAACACCATTGCAAAAAGAAACATCGGGACCTGCGTTGATGTTGAAGGAAGTATCAACATTCAAAGTAACAGAACCGCCACCACTGCAGGAGCCATCGTTGGCAGTTAAATAATAAGTAGTGCTTTCGTTTAGCACTACAATTGGATTAAGCGAATCGGGAACAAATAAATTGTTGGTAGGATTCCACGAATAGGTAATTGTTTTTTGCGGAGCCTCGCAATAAACAAACTGCACGTTAGGACGAAACTGCGCCTGAATAGGAACATTAAGCGTACATCCGCTTGCACCATCGGCTACATCAAATACTACCGAGCTGTATCCTGTATTGGTGGAATTAACCGCATCATTCAAACTGAAATTGTTGTTATCGAAACAAACTTCGATAATAAGATTCGACTGCCCATCCCAATCGTAAGGGGTATTGAAGTTGTGATTTTGAAATCCTGTTCCGGTAGGAACAAATGCAGGGTCAACCATTACGGTTGAAAGCCCCGGCACAAAACCGGCAAGCTCTCTTAATTCGGTGCATCCCATTTTTATGGTAAGGTTATACCCGCTACTGCTCGACTGCTGCGAAATGTCAAAAGCAACATCGGTAATAGTTCCCGCTCCCATTCCCTGCGCCTGTAATTCGCTGGCGCGGAAAAGTATTTGCATTCTTCCATCTTCATACAAACCTGCATAAGGCGAACTGCTCGAACTGTTGACACCGGTGCCAATAGTCTTTAATCCAAAATTCCCCTGACACGGAACTACGTTTAATCCGCAAGGCAGCGTAGAAATATCAGCAAGAAGCTGAATAGTATCGCCCAAACACACTTTGTATTTATCGGCAGTAATGCTTACCAAAGGTCCCTGACCTTCTACTACCACGCGCAGCGTAGTATCTTTAATAACGCATCCGGTATCGGAAGTAATAACCACCCGATATGTGGTAGTGTAATCGGGTTGTGCGGTGGGGTTTTGAATAGTAGTAGAATTTAAACTTGCAGCAGGAGTCCAGCTATAAGTATAAGATGGATAAGTAGCATCGGGGTTTGCATTCAGTTGCACAAATTCGAAACGGCAGATGGTATCATCCGATTGAGAAAGTGTGTAACTAAAATCGGGAACGCGATACACAATAACCGTATCTCTGTTCTTACAACTCGAACTAAGATTACTGGTAACGATATACGATGTTGTTTGCGCAGGTGCGGCTGTGGGGTTACCAATGTTCGGATTATTCAATCCCGAAGTTGGCGACCAATTAAAAACAGTTCCGCCATAAGCCTGTAATTGAACAGGACCTCCCGAAGGGCAATACGCTAAATCGGGTCCTGCATAAGTTCCCGAAAGAACCTGCACAGAAATAGCATACGCCTGATTGCTCGACAGCGGACAATTATTGTTTCTAACCGTTACAATAAAATTATGGATGCCGGTATCAAGCCCCGTAGGTGTCCAGCTAAATACGCCAAACACCGAATCGCGCGAAACATACCCCGTAGTGTAATTTGCTCCCGGAATGGACTGTGCAATATTCGACAGCACATAAATTGAATCGCCCGATTGCTCAATGGCTAAAGATGAAAACGAAAGATTCTGCCCGGGACAAACCTGCACTAATGAAGGACTTATATAAAATCCGTTCTGCACCGTGGGCTGAATAGCTCCTGAAAAAGTTGGCGAAGGGTTAGCACAGCCCGGAAGGTTTACTACCACTATCTGAATATCGCGCATAGTGGTTCCTATCAAAACTCCATTTCGGTATTCCTGCACCAGTACTGTTACTACGGCTGTTTGCACGGCATTAGGAGTAAAATTCATTTGCCCAGTAGAATTTCCAAAAGGGAAAGTGCCTGTGGTAGTGCTGAGCGGATAAGCAGGATTAAATCCTCCGTTGTAAGTAGCAAGCACCCCTTGTGCTCCCAGCGGAGTTACCAACGAATAAACCAACGAATCGCCATCGGCATCTACGGCTCCGTGATTGTAAAAGAATGGTTGATTAACGCAAATAAACGGCACGGGCAGCGTGGTAAACACAGGCGAACTGTTGCATCCGCCCAGGGTATTGTTGAGCGTTGCCTGCACATACATATTTACACTGCCCGGAGTATTAAGATTTGTAATTTGATCGTTGCGGCAACATTCATCAAAACTAAAAGTCCAGTCGGGGCA
>JBKJJB010000177.1:0-4128 GCA_046598235.1 Chitinophagales bacterium | reverse complement strand
CCAGCGATTTGGTTGTTGTATAGCGAATTGGTTTTTACAACCATAAGCCCTCCATCTTTCACATAAATATCTGCGCCATTGTTATTAAACAATGCTTGTGAAAAAACAGCGTTTGCTGAAATCAATAAAAGGAAGACAGAGTATATCTTCTTCATTACATAAAATTGCATTTCGGTTTGTTAGCGTAAGTTATAACAATTTGTCCCTATTGTCAATCAAATTCATCAATTAAGTTTAGCTCCTAGCACCACTTGCTTTTTGAATTTCTTTACCTTGCCCTGCAAGTTAAAAATTTCCAGATAAATAATATAGATGCCAACCCGAGCCTTTTGGTTGTCATCGTCAATGCCATCCCACATAAATTTTCCTTCGCTGCTGAGTAATTCGCTTTTGACCAAAGTGCGAAACTCTCTACCTTTTGCATCATACACTTTTGCATTCATCATATAACCCGATTCTGAAAATTTGTAACTGACATAGGTAAAATCTTTCTCTCCGTCATTATCAGGAGTGAAAACTTCGGGATTAATTTTTATTTCATCATCGGTAATTCCTGTTTCAGAAAATTGCGAATTCTGATAAGTAGGTGTTGCAAACCCAACCGAAGATGCTGCGGAATGCCAGTTGCTTTTATCCTGCGTTGGTTTGTTGTAATCAATTCGTTCTAGCGAAACCCCATCTTCAATATCAAGCAAAGCGAAATGCCATTTGTTGCTGAACGAAAGCGAATCAATCATAATTGAATTAGAAGTTTGCAAAACACAAATTCCATCATCATCAGGAAAATTTGGCAGTGATGAAACTTGCAGAAGCGCTGCGGGATTTTCTACCAAATAGTTTTGTTGAATGTTTTGAATATTCTCAGAGATTACTACAAACTGCTGCGGGAAAAGCAGATAGTGCTGTGAAGTAATGGCTGTTTGTTCAAGAATTGACTGTGGGTCGGATGCGTCTATTTCCAGAATATTCAACTGGCTTAAATCTACAATGTGATTAGAGCGATTGTAAAGTTCAAGAAAATCATAGCCGCCTGTTCGCGGATTAAAAAGAATTTCATTGATGATAATATCATTCGGTTGAATACTATCAGGCAAAGCAAACTGTGCAGTGTTGCTAATGCCTATAAGATTGCCACTGCAATCGTTAATGTCAGATGCGGTGATTACATACACAGTTTCGGGAGAAAAATTTTGTGCAAAATCTAATCGCACACTTACATTTCCGGCAGAAACAGCAGATGCTGTAACGGGCGAACCCACACTATTATTTACTACATAATTTGTAGCCAATAGCAAAGTGCTGTAATCCATCGGTTCGCTGAAATAAAGTATCACAGTATTGCTATCTTCTAATGTTGCGCGCAACAATTGCGGAAGAATAGTATCGGGGTTAGAACCATAAACAGAATTTCTTTTACCCGGTGTTCCACCACTAGTATTGAGCGAAGCATGCCAATTGCTACTACCACCGCAGGGGCTTAAAGGATCTATCATTTCAAGAGTCCATCCGCCATCAGCTTTATTATTGTCCTGATACCAGGCACTACTGTAAGCAACAAAATGAATAACGTTATTGAAATTATCCATGAGCGAAAGACTATCGCCTGTATTATTAAGCGATGGAAATGAAATAAGACCTGCTACAGAACTAAAGGCCGAAAACGAATCAACCACTGCTGAAGAACAAAGAATAAGAAAACTATCAGGCTGAATAGTAACGTTTGGAATGATAGCTGTGGTCGAGGCATCGGAAAATTTCCATCCGTTTAATGAAATAGGAAATGAAGTTTTATTATACAGCTCAACAAATTCAACGGGTGGCAAACCCACTGCCGGATCAGGGTCGGGCATCAATTCATTGATGAGTATGTCGTTGAAACCTGCTGCATAGAAGGAGAACGGAAAGGTGTAAACATTCATGGCATTGTTCGCAGCATCGGTTACTCCCGAAACAGTAATTACGTAGTTAGTGGCATTGGTAAATGCAGTAGAATAAGTGAGATGTACTAAACTTAAATCGCTTGCATCTCTTGTTGCAGATGCCGGATTACCAATAGAATTATTTACCGAATAATTACTGAACAATTGCGCAGAATTGATTTCAACCGGCTCAGAAAACTTTACATCTATGGCAGTAGTTGAAAGCACATTTACGCTCTGCACCGTTGGCTTAGTAGTATCTGTAACAATGTTACTTATGGAGAAATCATCGAAGTAGTATAGGTTGTAACGTGAAACAGTAGAGTAATTGCAAACAACTCCAAAGTAAGAAGTGGAAGTGATAGAGTTATCTGTAAAACTTCCTTCGGCAGAAAGATTTGTTCCGCCTGTTTTATCGGCAAATACATCCCATGTGCCACCGGTATGACGAATAATACGAATGCGTACTGCGTTAATAGTATTTGCCATTATTCCTGTTGCTCCCGTAAATATTTTAGTAACGGTAATTCCGTTTTGCCTAAAAATATCTAATGAATCGGGGGCGGTTCCTGCTTCTCCAAACTGAACATAGTACCCGTTCAGGTTTCCGCTTAAATCCTGTTGGTCAGAAGCAAGAAAAACACGCACCCTATTGGTTGAACTTGGATTGAAGTTAAGGCGCAGGAGAAAATTCCATTCCGCAGAATCCATTAAAGTGTTAGCAGTTGAAAGATAAATAGTAGAACTTGCTTGTGGTCCGTTGCTGTGCAAACTGTCGTTAGTAATTATAAAATCTGAAGTATTACCTGTCCATATTGGGTTATTAGTAAAATCTTCATCGCTGAAATTATCCGACAACTGCGCGAAAGAAAATACAGGTAGCACAAAAAAAGTGGATAGGAGTAAAAGATTCCTCACCATACTGTTCATAGCAAGCAAGATAAATTTATTTTTGTCCGCTCAAATAAAAACTAAAAAAGTATAGAAATGAAAGTAGCGGTTGTAGGTGCCACAGGTCTTGTAGGCACAAAAATGTTGCAGGTATTGGCGGAAAGAAATTTCCCCGTAACGGAATTAATTCCTGTTGCTTCGGAGAAGAGTATAGGCAAAAAAGTTTCTTTTAAAGGGAAGGAATATGAAATAGTGGGCTATCAAACAGCTCTTGAAAAGAAACCGCAGGTGGCTATTTTTTCTGCCGGTGGCTCTACATCGAAAGAACTTGCGCCAAAGTTTGCCGAAGCAGGATGCACGGTTATTGATAATTCTTCGGCATGGAGAATGGAACCGAATATCCCTTTGGTAGTGCCTGAAGTAAACGCGCATATTCTTACCGCAAAAGATAAAATTATCGCTAATCCAAATTGTTCAACCATTCAAATGGTGGTGGTGCTGAAGCCGCTGCACGATAAATATAAAATCAAGCGCGTGGTGGTAAGCACTTACCAAAGTGTAACCGGCACAGGCAAAAAAGCCGTTGACCAAATGATGAATGAGCGGGCGGGCATTAAAGGCGAAATGGCTTATGCTTATCAGATTGATATGAATGCGCTGCCGCATATTGATGTGTTTCTTGATAACGGTTACACCAAAGAGGAAATGAAAATGGTGAACGAAACCAAAAAGATAATGGGCGATGATTCTATTCGTGTAACTGCAACTACAGTGCGTATACCCACCATTGGCGGACACAGCGAGAGCGTGAACATTGAGTTTGAACGCGATTTTGATTTAAACGAAGTGCGTGATATTCTTTCAAAAGCTGACGGAGTGGTGGTATATGATGATGTAAAGAATCTGATTTACCCTATGCCGATTCATGCGCACGATAAGGACGATACCTTTGTGGGAAGAATTCGTAGAGATGAATCGCAAGCGAACACACTGAACTGCTGGATAGTTTCTGATAACCTGCGCAAAGGTGCTGCTACAAATGCCGTGCAGATTGCGGAGTATCTAATGCAAAAAGAATTGCTTTAAATCAATCCTCCAGTTCAATATCAAACTGCACCAGGTCAATAAAATCTTTCACGCGTTCTTCAATGTCATGATGTGAGAGATTTCTCAGTCGTTCTGCTCCGAATTTTTCTACACAGAAACTTGCCATAGTAGAACCGTAGATGATGGCGCGCTTCATATTATCGAAACTGATATCGCGTGTTTTATCTAAGTAACCGCAGAAACCTCCAGCAAACGCATCGCCCGCACCGGT
>JBKJJB010000118.1:0-5080 GCA_046598235.1 Chitinophagales bacterium | reverse complement strand
ATGGCATATTGCTACGGGTTGAAAGTAAAGGGTGCCATCACTCCTTTGATACAGGAGATAAGAAATGTGGTTGCGTGCCTTCGTCCAGTCAATCTTATCGTAACTATCCGTATACATTTCATTTCTTATCTCCTGTATCAAAGGAGTGATGGCACCCTTTACTTTCAACCCGTAGCAATATGCCATAGGCAGGTAAACCATGCGGGCATGGCACCAGTATTTAGAAGGATGAAAGGGGAAGGACTCAGGCATCAACCACATTTCTGGAAAGAGAGAATTGCAACCTGCGTATTCATACACACCCAATACCGAAAGATAGAACTTGCCCCAGGACGGAATACCTGTTGCTCCTCCGTGCTTATGAATCCATTCTTTTGCCTTTACTATTTGCGGCTCGTTAGCACTCATACCCAATAAGCGCAAAGCCACATATTGCAGCACCGTACCAAACATAGTTGACTTATCTTCTATATGCAGCCCCCAGCCACCGTCTGCGTTCTGGTGGTTAAGGAAGTATTGTTTCATCAACGCCTGATGAGGAAGGGGCAATGGTGATTGAGTAACATAGCTGGCGATAATAAGCCCGGGTGCTAAAAAGTGAGGTCCACCATAATCTCCTGGGAAATGACCGCTCACGGATTGCAGGGTTTTATAATAGCTAATAGCATTGTTTAGAGAATCGGTTACGCTGTTTCCCGAATTAGAAGGAGTATTATCTTTACTAACTTGTTGTTCTCGGTAAACCAGGTCGGCACTGTTAGGGTTTTGTTTTTTATCAAACACAAACGCCTGCTGCATTTCTTTCAGGAAGGTTTTGCCTTGTTCACTTTCCCATTTAAGCGAAGCATCAGGAGGCGTGAACTCCCAATGCTGACTTCCGGTTGAATTTGTTTTAAGACTCCAGTATTGCCAGTAATTCTTCATAGGGGACTGTTTATTGCAGTCGCTAAAGTATTTTTTCAAATCTTTAACTCCAAACTACACATTATACTGTTTTATTGGTTAGTGTATTATAAATGTATTAAAATCAGTGATTTAAATGTGAAAAAAAATATGAAGCGTAATTTATGCACAATTGAATGTGAAAACTTCGCTATTGCATTTGCGTAAAATTCGTCCTTCATTCGCTCCTGCGGAATATTCGCACAAACAAAACCTAAAAGATTATGATTACCGATATTTTAAAATCAGTTCACCGTCCAACCGAGGTATGGGCGATGGTAAAGATTAAATTCGGAACCGAGCTTCCGAAAAGTTATAGTGCTCAGTTGCCGGTGTTGGCAAAGAGAGTTTCAGACCGTGAGTTTTGTTATGCTACCCTTACAAAGGTTTCGCGTTCGTTTGCCGTGGTTATTCAGCAACTGCCACAGGAATTGAAAGACCCTGTGTGCGTGTTCTACCTGGTGTTGCGAGGGCTAGATTCCATAGAGGATGATATGACTTATCCCGCAGAGCATCGTCTTCCCTTGCTTCGTAACTTCCATGAAAAGCTGGATGTGCCTCATTGGAATATTAAAGGGGTGGGCGATAGTGAAGACTACCGTACCTTGTTGGCTAACTTCGATAAAGTCCTAAAGGTATATCAGCGCCTCGATAAGGGTTACCGTGATGTCATAGCAGACATTTGCGAGAAAATGGGCAATGGTATGGCTGACTATGCCGACCGCAAGGTAGTAACCCTACAGGACTATAACGATTACTGCTACTATGTGGCGGGATTGGTGGGCATTGGGCTTTCTTCTCTGTTCTCGGCATCGGGTAAGGAATCGCATCAACTAAAGGATGAATACGAGCTGGCGAACAGTATGGGGCTGTTGCTTCAAAAAACGAATATTAGCCGCGACTATTACGAAGACCTAAACCTTGGTAGAAGTTTTTGGCCCAAACAGATTTGGGGTAAGTATGCCGACCGATTAGAGGAGCTTCAGAAATTCCCATCTTCTCCCGAGTCACTGGCATGTATCAACGAACTGGTTACAGATGCTTTAACCCATGTGGGTAATTGCATTCTGTATCTGAACATGATTCGCAACCCTGAGGTGTTCCGCTTTTGCGCTATTCCGCAGGTGATGGCAATGGCTACACTCGCAAAAATCTACAATAACCCCGATGTGTTTACCGAAGTGGTAAAGATACGAAAAGGTGTTGCCGCTAAGCTGATGCTAAAGACAAACAATATGGAGCAGGTGCGCAAGAGTATGCTGCGCTTTGTAGAAGTTATTAGAAACAAGCTGAATGAAAGTGACCCGAACTATACCGTAACTAAGAAAAGACTTAACCGCATTGTGGAAGCTTTGGATGATGTAAAGTATAACGCTGCCGAACTACAGGAGTATGAACTGGAGAAGACAGTGTTGTTTTAATAAATAGTAATGTGAATTTCTAGGTAACGTAAGACATTGAAAGAGTTATATCATTCCAAGCTTTGGCTTTGCAAAGCGAGGAATCTTGAATTCCCGTGATAAAATGATACAAGATGCTTCACTGCGGAAACCTACGTTCAGCATGACAATGCTCCTTTTATCAGGTGGTTTTATTATTTGACAGGGAAATTATAAAAATGAACAAAGAAAACATATTTGATATCTGCATTATAGGTGCTGGAGTAGCTGGAGGAACACTGGCGGCTTATTTAGGTAAGCAAGGCATGAAGGTGTGTGTAATAGAGAAAAGCCTTGCCGAGCAGGAGCGGATTGTGGGCGAGTTGCTGCAACCCGGAGGAGTGATGCAATTAAAAGAGATGGGCTTGGAACATCTTCTTGAAGGTTTTGATGCACAGCCTGTTTATGGGTATGGTCTGTTCATGAATGGGGATGATTTTCAGATATCCTATTCAAAGGAGAACGACAACGAAGTAAAAGGTTACGGGTTAAGGAACCATAAGTTTATTGCTAGGATTAGAGAGTATATCAACACCCTCCCTTCCGTGAAGTTGATTGAAGGAACAGTAAGTGAGCTGTTGAAAGAGGAAGGAAGAATAAATGGAGTAAAATATCTCACCAAAGAAAAAAAGGAAGAAAGGACAATTCATGCGAGCCTCACTGTTGTAAGCGATGGAATGTTCTCCCTCTTCCGTGAGGGCTTATCGGCTAATGAGAAAAAGGTGAGTAGTTACTTTATGGGCATGGTGCTGAAAGACTGTAAACTGCCTTATCCCAATTACGGGCATGTGGTGGTTGCAAAGCCAGCTCCCTGTTTGGTTTATCCTATATCATCTACCGAAACCAGGATACTGATTGATTTTCCCCAACAGGAAGCCCCACGCAAATCACCTGAACTTACCGAGCATTTAAAGAATACCATATTGCCTCAGTTGCCTTTATCTATTCATTCATCCTTTCTTGAGGCAGTAGAGGAAGGGAAGTTTAAGGTAATGCCTAATCATTACTTTCCTGCAAAGCCGGTATTAAAACCCGGTGCTGTGCTTATTGGCGATTCACTGAACATGCGCCATCCGTTAACAGGCGGAGGAATGACAGCAGCGTTTACTGATATAAAGTTGCTTGGAGGTTTATTATTGAAATCAGAAATCAGAAATCAGAAATCAGAAATGGATAATATTGTAGCGAAGTTCTACAAAACCCGTCATAAGCAAAATGCCACTATCAACATTCTTGCTGATGCGCTGTATGGAGTAATGCGTAATGAGGATTTGAAAGTGGCTTGCTACGATTATCTGAAAAGGGGAGGAGCGTATGCCGAAGAGCCGGTTTCGCTTTTATCAGCCATTTCGCGTGATAGAACAATGTTGCTTCGACACTTTTTTGCAGTCGCAATTTATGGAATGAAAAATCTTCCTAATGTAAAGCGCTTTAAACGCTCACACCGTATGGTTAGTGATGCGGTTGATATTGTTTCGCCTTTAGTATTAAACGAAAAGCCGGGACTCTTTACCAAATATGTTTTCAAAGCATCGCAGGCGGTGTTTTGATTTGAACAATTAGTATCTTAAAAACAAAAGCGTCCCGCAATTCTGCAGGACGCTTTTGTTTTATTGAGGTGAGGGGTTTATTCTTTCGTAAATCTTCCAATAGCTTTTCTTACGCCTTTCGCATCAACAGTAGTTACTACATACATTCCGTTGGAAAGTTCTGAAACGGGAATGTTTACCAATTTTTTGCTCTTGTTGTTGTTATCTCCAACTAGCTTAACCCTTTCGCCAATAGCATTATAAATTTCAATTGCAGTGTAACCATCATTGGTTTGCATATCAATGGTTAGCATATTGGTCGTAGGATTAGGATATACGCTAACGCCCACTGTGCTAACATCATGAATAGAAGTAATGCAACTTAAATCAACAGTATCGCATTTTGTAGAGGTCCCGAATTGATTAGTTGCTGTTAGACATACCTGCACATCTAAACTTATAGTAGATGACATATCGCCATAATACTGAACAGAACTACCTGTATAAGTTGAATCCGGCTGGACAGGGCTAAAAGGATGAAAAGTCCATGCAAGTGAAGATGCATTAGTCGAAGTGCTGGTTGTTACAGATCCCGTGCAATTTCCATAAGCGAATGGAGCCGTTGAAAATGCTGACACAGGCAACAATGCCGGATTGGGAAGAACAGTGAAAATAATCATACCTGTATCGCACAGCGAAGGTGTTCCGTTATCGCAGATTTGATACCAAGCTGTATCAGTTCCAACAAAAGTTGAATCGGGAGTAATACTCACCATATCGCAACTTCCGCCAATGTATTCAGTAACATAAGGCGAACCCCACACAGAAGTCATACATATATTATCGCCATCAGGGTCAATGTCATTTGCAGCCACATGGAAAATGGTAATTGTAGTAGCTTGTAATAAACTTACCGTATCGTCAAAAGCTGCAGGCGAACTGTTAGCTGCTGAAACCTGCGTTACGTTTACTGTTTTGCAAACCGTATGGCTCCCTCCGGCATTTGTAGCGGTAAGGCATACATTATAATTCCCATTTGCTGTATAAGTATGATTAGGATTTTGATTAGTGGAAACCGGTGAACCGTCACCAAAATTCCAGCTCCATGAAGTTGGATAGTTATCGCTTAAGTCGGTAAAGTTTACCAATCCTCCGCTTATATTGGTCCAA
>JBKJJB010000400.1:0-2577 GCA_046598235.1 Chitinophagales bacterium | reverse complement strand
TACTACCAGAAAATTTGCCGTGATGCATTAAACTTGCGTTGTGCAACTCCGCTGGAATTTCAAACAAGCCGATGAAGAAAAAGTAAATGCGCTTCAGCAATCGCTGAAAGTGCATCCAATTGTTTGCAAGTTGCTAGTTGAAAGAGGAATTGAAACGTACGAGGAAGCAAAGAAATTTTTTCGTCCGGAGTTATGTGAGCTGCACGATCCATTCCTGATGAAGGATATGGATAAAGCAGTAAACAGAATCAGTGAAGCAATTTCAAAGAATGAAAAAATTCTGATTTACGGAGATTATGATGTGGACGGAACTACTGCTGTTGCTACCGTTTATTCTTTTCTGAAAGAATTTTATCCAAGTATAGATTACTACATTCCGCATCGTTACACAGAGGGTTACGGAATTTCATTCAAAGGGATTGACTTTGCTGCTGAAAATAATTTTGCTTTGATCATCGCTCTCGATTGCGGAATAAAAGCAAATGATAAAGTTGATTATGCCAATGAAAAAGGAATTGACTTTATTATTTGCGACCATCACAATCCCGGAGAGGAAATTCCGAAAGCAGTTGCAGTTCTCGACCCGAAAAGAAGTGACTGCAACTATCCTTACAAAGAATTAAGCGGCTGCGGAATCGGATTTAAATTGATTCAGGCGTTCAGTTTACAAAACGGAATTTCATTAGAGAGATGTTATCAATTTCTTGATTTAGTATGTGTGAGTATCGGAGCAGATATTGTTCCCATTACAGGTGAAAACAGAATTCTTGCCTGGCATGGATTGAAGAAAGTAAATTCAAATCCGGTAACAGGTTTGCGCAAACTGATGGAGATTTCAGGAGTGAAAAAGGAGTTGACTATAACAGATGTTGTTTTCATTCTCGGTCCGCGCATCAATGCTGCGGGTAGAATGGATGATGCAAAACATGCAGTAAAACTTCTGATTGCCGAAGACATAGATTATGATGCGGAGGCAAATGCTTTTCAGCTAAACAAACTCAACAACGAAAGAAAAGATTTAGACAGAAGTATTACTGCTCATGCTTTGGAAATGATTGGAGCGGATGAAAATCTTATCAATCGTAAGTCAACTGTAGTATTTCATCCTGATTGGCATAAGGGAGTAATTGGTATTGTGGCTTCGCGCTTAACTGAAACTTATTATCGACCAACCATTGTTTTGACTGAAAGTGATGGTAAAGTAACGGGTTCAGCCCGTTCGGTGAAAAATTTCGATTTGTATGAAGCGATTTATGAGTGTCGCGATTTACTCATTCAGTTTGGAGGACACAAATTTGCAGCGGGCTTAACTTTGCATCCCGAAAATGTAGAAGCACTCATTCAAAAGTTTAATAAAGTAGTAAGTGAACGAATTACGGACGAGCAACTGATTCCAGAATTAGAAATTGATGCAGAAATTGAGTTAGAAGAAATTACCCCTAAATTTTACAGCATCCTGCAACAGATGGCACCATTTGGTCCGGAAAATATGAAACCAGTATTTGTTACCAAAGAAGTGAAAGACAATGGCTGGAGTAAAATTGTAAAAGAAGATCACATCAAATTTTCTGTAAAGAAAAACGGAAGCAATGTGATGGATGGAATTGGATTTGGAATGGCTCAAAAATTTAATCTCGTTAAAAGCGGGCCATTCGATATTGCTTACCACATTGAAGAAAACGTGTGGAACGAAAAAGTGAGTTTGCAGATGATGGTGAAGGATGTAATGTAACTACACATCAAAACCTAACCTTGTTTTTAAGGCAGATGATAGTTGCGGTAGCTTATGTCGCTCAATCATAAACGAAGTTAGCTCTGCGAACTCAGCGAAAATATAGTGTTTGTCGAGTGCGCCTTTCAAATAATCTTTTCCCGTGCTACCTCCTGTTCCGCTTCTTGAGCCAATCATTTTGTGAACCATGCCCATGTGGCGGTAGCGCCAGTTTGCTAAACAGCTATCAATTTCTAACAGAGCGGTAATTAAATGAAATGGCAATTGCAGCAGCGGATAATCGCGGTACATCATAATAAACAAGGCTGCTCTTCGCGCATCGCTACTCAAATTCCATTCAGGATTTTTTGCTTCGCCAAAAAATAACTCCTCAAAGTGACTCAAATTAAATTTTTCTCCCTGCACTAAACTTTGGGAATAAGTATCGTGATATTTTTTCCAGAAGGGATGATTAGGTCCGTCCTTGTCCCACCCATCCCAATATTTTGTTTCATCAAAAAAAGGCATGCGCTCTAACCAATCATTCACCAACGAAATCAACGGCTTTGTTTTTTCTACGTCTTCAATAATTTTTTTGTCTTCGGGTTTTAACTGGCTTGTGTAATATTCTTTACCGTGACGATTCTCCATTCGTAAACCCAAATTTGCTTCCAGCACTTTAAACTGAATGCTCTGAAAACCCGAAGCGGGGCGCAGCATATTTCTGAAATCAAGAAAATCGAGCGCTGTCATAGTTTCAAGAATATTGATTTTATCAACCAACACATTCAGAATGGTTACTACTCTTTTCAGGCGATGATTCACTACATATAAATCAGGTGAGTTGTCGCTGATGTTCGGCTGTG
>JBKJJB010000379.1:0-7370 GCA_046598235.1 Chitinophagales bacterium | reverse complement strand
GAAGGTGATACCGAAGCGCGAACGCAAAGGGGCTGTCAACAAACCCGAACGGGTGGTTGCACCCACCAGTGTAAAAGGATTCAAACTAATTTGAACGGAGCGGGCATTCGGACCGCTGTCAATCATAATATCAATCTTGTAATCTTCCATTGCGCTGTAGAGGTATTCTTCGACTACAGGCGAAAGGCGGTGAATTTCGTCAATGAATAATACATCGTTTGGTTCGAGATTAGTGAGCAAACCCGCTAAATCACCGGGCTTCTCCAATACCGGACCCGAAGTGATTTTGATGTTAACGTTCATCTCATTAGCCACGATATGAGAGAGTGTTGTTTTACCAAGCCCCGGAGGACCGTGCAACAGCACATGGTCAAGCGATTCATTGCGCTGCTTTGCCGCTGCTACAAACACATACAGGTTGTCAACTATTTTCGGCTGACCCATAAAATCGTCAATCGCTTTGGGGCGCAGCGCTTTCTCTACTTCTAATTCTTCGGTGGAGAGTTCTTCTTTATCCGGGTCAAGATTCTTGTTCATGAAGTGCTAAAATAATCAATTGAATTTCCTGTGGACTAATCTCTTCTCCTTAGAATTTCCTTTTTTAGAAGCGATAGTTCCCGTCCCATTTGCCCTGCCACCGAAGTATTTTCATTTGCCCTGCGAATAAGATAGGGAATAACATCTTTTACCGGACCATACGGTAAATACTTAGTAGCATTAAATCCAAGTTTGGCAAGATTGAAAGTAATGTTATCACCCATACCATATAGCTGCGAGAAAATAATGCGCTCTGAATTTCTCTCCAGTTTCTTTTTATCTACCAACTGAACCGCCAGCAAATTACTCTCCTCACTTTGCGATGCCACACAAACAAAAAGATGCTCAAGATTATCTAAGCAGATGTTTACCGATTCATCAAAATCTTCGTCTACTGCTTTTTTGTTTTTGTGAATGGGCGATGGATAACTCATTTCTTCGGCACGCTCTCTTTCTTTCTCCATATATGCTCCGCGCACTAACTTCGCTCCAAGCAAATAATTTCCTGCTTTAGCTTTTTCAATTTGTTGCTTTAAATAATCCAGTCTGTCACAGCGATACATTTGAAACGTATTGAATACAATGCAACTCGTGCGATTATACTTTGCCATCATTTCCTCCACCATTTCATCCAGCGGATTCTGAATCCAGCTTTCTTCTGCATCTACATACAAAGGAACTTCATTCTTTGCAGCTACCTCACACAACTTTTCAAACCGCCTTTTTACTTTTATAAATTCTTTCTTCTCTGTTACGCTTAGCTTTTCTTCTAACTGAATTTTTTCAAATAAGTAAAAGCGACCCATGCCCGTCAACTTAATGCACAACGCCTTTACCGATTTATTTTCACTGCCAAATTCAAGTGCTTCTATATTTTTCGCAATCGTTTTATCAAAATCTTCTTCTGTTTCTTTCAGTTCAACACCGTAATTCAATAGCACACCCACCTTGCTCCTTTCCAAAATCTGAATTGTCTTTTTGCATTCCCTGAACGTTTCTCCTCCGCAGAAATGACTATAAACTGTCCATTTGAAAAGTGATGAAACAGGAAGATGTATTGAAAGTGCAAAAGTGGCAAGTGAGCTACCGAGATTTACCAGCGAATTATTTCCCATCAACTGAAACAATACTTTTGCTTTTTGCAAATCGCCATCGCTCTTATTGGAGTAAGCCGTTTTGGTGTCCTCAAAAATATCTGTAGAAATCTTCATGTATTAAATTCGCGGACGAAGTTGAAAATAATTTTCATTCTGATGAGTATTGCTATTTTTAAAACCCAAACAATTTCTTTGTAATGAACATTGTGTTTCTCCTTACTGGTTTAGTGGTTGGTTTTGCCCTGGCATATTTATTTCTGAAAGGGAAGAGCGAAAGCGCGTTAAGCACTATCAACGAAAAATCGCGGATGCTCGAACTAAGCGTAAACGATTTGAAGAATGAGCTAAAGACTTTTGCAACAGAAGCAGAAAGAAAGTTAAGCGAGGAAAGAAAAAAAGCGGAAGAATTGAACTCCTCTTTTTCTTCTTCCAAAACAGAAAACGAAAACCTGAAACAGAAACTAGCTGAACAAAAGGGAGAATTGGAACAACTGAATCAGAAGTTCACCAAGGAGTTTGAAAACCTTGCTAACCGTATTCTGGACGAGAAGAGTCAAAAATTTACTGAGCAGAACAAAACGAATCTAGATGTTATTCTGAATCCACTGAAAGATCGGATTAAGGAATTTGAAGCAAAAGTTGACAAGACTTATAAAGACGAATCGGCAGAGCGAATTACACTTAAAACGGAGATAAAAAATCTGATTGACCTGAACAAACAAATTAGCGAGGAAGCCAATCAATTGGCCACCGCTTTAAAAGGCGACAACAAGCAACAGGGCAACTGGGGAGAAATGGTGTTGGAGAAAGTTTTGGAAAGAAGTGGCTTAAAAGAAGGGCAGGAATACAAAATGGAGTTTGCTGCTACTAACTCAGAAAATGAAAGAATACGACCCGATGCAGTTATTTTTCTTCCTGACAACAAACATGTAATTATTGATTCGAAAGTATCTCTGATTGCTTACACTGCTTGTGTAAACGCGGCAAATGAAGATGACAGAATGAAATTTTTGAAAGCGCATATTGAATCACTTCGAAATCATGTAAAACTACTAAGCGATAAAAAATATCAATCGGCTATAGGCTTAGAGTCGCCTGATTTTGTTTTACTTTTTGTGCCTATTGAATCTTCCTTCAGTTTAGCTGTGCAAGGCGATGCAGAGTTATTCAATTTTGCCTGGGATAAAAAAATTGTGATTGTAAGTCCATCTACTTTGCTTGCTACTTTGCGAACTATTGCTTCTATCTGGAAACAGGAAAGACAAACCCGTAACGCCATTGAAATTGCAGAGGAAGGCGGAAAACTCTATGATAAATTTGTTGGCTTCTACGAAGACTTAGTGAAAGTTGGGAAGAAGATGGATGATGCCAAAGGTGATTATTCAGAAGCGATGAAAAAACTTTATGATGGCTCCGGCAACTTAGTGAGACGCGCAGAAAAAATGAGAGAGCTTGGTGCAAAAAATACCAAACAATTATCGCAAACAATTATTGATAGAGCCAACGAATAAATGTTTTCACTCATTATATACCTTCTTATTGCAGCCATTGGCTTTATGATGGGCTTTATTTATAAGCGCACTCATACTACTGCGCAGTTTTTTTATCCTGACCCAAAGAAAGCGATGAGAATCTTTCTGATAGTTTTTGCAACAGCAACAATTATCACCTTTGGGCTATCGTGGTTTACTACTTATTCGCTTACATCCACTCCTATTCCTGAAGAAGGCGCATTAAAATTCTGGAACACTAAATCAATATTGATATTTAGTATCAATCTTTCCTTTTTTCTGTTGGTAGTTTTTGCCAATGCCTATTCGCAAGCATTAAAAAAGGTTGCATTCATTCCTTATTTACTTGCGTTGGGTTTCTATATCGTTTTTGTGCTGGCGGATGGCTACTACATCTCTGACTATTTTGCTTTGTGGCAAAAATCATTGCAACTTTTTCAGGGCAAGTTAGATGACTTACATAACACAGCAAGAATGAAGTGTGCGCTTGCTTCACTTGTAACTGCCTTCAATGCGTTTATGATTTGGTGGGGAATGAGGAAATAAACAGTTATCAGCAGCAGTAAGCAGTAAATACAAACTACTCATTCCAGATTTTCCAGCTTTTATCCGCTTGCAATTCGAGCATTGCTAAGCCATTTTTGATAGCTGCTCCTTTTACTTTCCCGCGTTTTAAAAATTCTGTTTCGGTTGGATTATAAACAAGGTCGAAGAGAAAATCATTTACCGATAGTAAGTTGTATGGAATTTCTGGAAATAAATCAACTTTGGGAAACATACCCAACGGAGTAGTATTAATGAAAAGATTGGATGATTTCAGTTTCGAAGCAATTTCATTATAAGTAATGCAGCCATCTTTCGAATTACGTGAAACACTACAGAAAGGGAGTTTCATTTTCCTTAAAACATAACACACTGCTTTTGATGAGCCGCCTGTGCCAAGAACAAATACTTGTTCAGGGATTTTAGTAAGAAATTTTGTAAGAGAAATTTCAAATCCATACACATCGGTATTATATCCTCTCAGTTTCCCTTCTTCAATCTTAATGCAATTTACTGCACCAATTTCCTTTGCTCCTTCATCCAACTCATCTAAAAACGGAATTACGGATTCTTTATGCGGGATAGTAACATTCAAGCCAACTAATTCGGGATTCGATTTTAGAAGAGAAGGAAACTCTTCTATACTTTTTAGTTCAAACAAATCGTACGAGCAATCCGAAATTTTTTCGCGATGAAATTTTTCTTCAAAATATTTTTTTGAAAAAGAGTGCGTTAGCGGAAATCCTATGAGTCCGAATTTTCTCAAGATTGTTTGGAAGCAGATCTCTGTTTTATAAATTCCCAAACAATAGGTAAAACCGAAATGAAAATGATAATGAGAATTACTTTTTCAAAATTGTTTTTGATAACCGGAATTTGACCGAAAAAGTAGCCGAGAAAACTGAGTGCAACCACCCAAATCAAGCCACCGATAATATTGTATGAAATAAACTTACCATAGCTCATTTCACCTATGCCTGCTACAAAAGGTGCGAACGTACGAACAATGGGAACGAAGCGCGCAAGAATAATCGTTTTGGGTCCGTGCTTCTCGTAAAAGGCGTGGGTTTGATCAATATATTTCTGTTTCACAAGCGGTTTACCTTTAAACTTCCATTGCAGAATTTTGAGTCCCATATTTTTTCCAATGTAATAATTTACCGTATCGCCCAGCACAGCCGCCACAAACAAAAGCGGCACCAGCACCCAAATATTCATAGCACCTATAGCAGCAAAACTTCCTGCTACAAACAACAGCGAATCGCCCGGCAAAAAGGGCCATATCACCAAACCGGTTTCAATAAATATGATAGCAAACAAAATAACATAAGTAGTGGTGCCATACTGCTGTATAATGGTTTGCAAATGGTGGTCTAAATGCAGGAAGAAGTCAATAAAATCTTTCAGGTACTCCATAGCGGGCAAAAGTAAAAGAAATGATGAGAGAAGAAACTCAGTCTCTGTATTGCTCTATTACCTGAAGTATTGAATCATTATCCAAAAGTGAATCATCCATTTCGAAAATGATGGTGTGCTCATTGAAGTTCATCAGCAAGCCTCTTTCAAGATTCAGCAGCGCTTCATGACGGTTGCCTATTTGGAAATAGAAAACAGATTTGATATAAAAAATATCAGCGTTATCTTCATACTTCTGCTCTGCTTCTGTTAATACCTGAAATGCCTTTCTGAAATTTTCCGCATTAAAATAGGCAGTAGAAAGGTTGATCCAATTTTGTTTGGCTTGCGGGTCTAACTGAAAAATCCGCTCAAACATATCCAAAGCTTTCATCGCTTCGTCAACATTCATATAGGCATCTGCCAATGCAATTAGATAATCAACATTCTCCTTGTTTAATTTAACTGCGCGCTCGAACGATGAAATTGCTTTTGCCCATTTCTCCTCAGAGCGATAGGTTTCACCTAATTTATAAAACGCTTCATCATAGTAAGGGTCAACAGTGATGGCTTTGCGAAAGTAAGCGCGCGATTTTGAATAATCCTCTAACTTTTCAAAACACTCACCGGCTTTAAGAAAAAGTTCCTTGTTCGGTTTTGAGAGTTTGATAGCATCCAAATAAAATTTACTGGACTCGTTATACAACTCCATATTATATAATACATCGGCAGTACAAACGTAAGCAGAGTCAAATTTTTCGTCTATTGCAATTACATATTCAAAAGCCTCCAACGATTTGTCATACTTGCCTAACCCAGCATACGCATGACCAAGGTTGAACCAAGCCAAATGTGAATACGGGCTTTGCTCAATTAGTTCCTCATGAAAGTTTACACTGTCCTGAAAGGATTCCAGTAGTTCGGTGCAAAACCAAAAACGGTTTAGCGCTTCCTCATTTTTCGGGTCTAATCGCAGGGCACTTTTCAGCGAATCAACTACTTCTGTAAATTTCTCCTGGTCTTCAAAAATATCTGCCATCTCTAAATACAACTCACACTTATCTTCAGCAACGGTGGCAAGACTCATCGCATAATCTACTTCGCTCATTGCCTCTTCATGTCTACCTTCCCACAAATAAACATCAGCGCGAATAAGAAAAATATTAATGTCTGTAGGATCTAATTTTTCTGCTCCTTCAAGAGCAAACATCGCTTCGTCAAATCGCTTTTGATTGGCGAGTATTTCTGCCTTTTTGGTAAGAAAGAAAGATGAAAAAGAATATTGCTCCAGTGCTGATTCAATTACGCGAAGAGCCTTATTATATTCCCTGTTTTCCTCATAAAAATGTATAATCTGTTCAAAGTTCTCCTCCTCAAAAAAAACATGCTGCTTCGACTCTGCTGCCTCTTCATATTGCTGAATCAGTTCAACTATCTCTCCGAAAGAGGGTTCTTGAAATTCGTTTTCTTCCATAAAAATGAATTTACAGTGAATAATAGAATTATTAAAGCCTTTCCAATTTTTTGTATAAAGAACGTTACGAAAGAAAAATCTTAATGACTATCCGAAAGTAATTTTGTGATGCACATTTATCAATCCCTTTTTTCAACATGCAAAAGGTGCATTGCATGTTCCCGTTCATTTATCGGAATTAACTGGCTCTAGCTTCTTTTGCTTTTTGTGTGCATAAAATTGCAAACCTACAGCTACAGTTAAGCCATGCGTAAACACAGGATCTCCTTTAACCAAAGTACTTTTATTTTGTTTGATAGCCAGCACCTCTTTCATTCCATCGTAATAGAACCCAAACTCCACCGCCATATTTTTTGTTGCAAAAACTGAAAAGCCGGGCCCAAAGCGCCAATTAATCTGTGAGTAGTAGTAGTATGATTTATCTCGGTTAGTAGGATCCCGGGTAACATTTACACCTCCGGAAAAGCCATGATGGATGAATAGAACAGCTTTTTTTCCTACAGGAATATTTGCTCTTAAAACCGGACCAACACTAAAAGCATTTTGTGCAGAAACAATGGTTTGTAAAGATTCTTCTCTTTTCATGTAATAGTGAGCATATGAAATTTGTCCGCCTATACCAAGGTACTTGACGGGATGGTATAAAGCAATGGGAGAAAGTGAAAAATGAAATTCAGTGTTCTTCTTATCTATTTTCTTAAACTGAAACCCTGCATTTCCTCCTATCATTACTGTTCCTTTTTCTATCTGAGCTGACAAAGTAGAAATTGACATAAACACTATCAGTAGCAGAAATAACTGTCTCATGAAATA
>JBKJJB010000270.1:0-4180 GCA_046598235.1 Chitinophagales bacterium | reverse complement strand
CCATGCGCGTGCGGGCATTGTCGAATGCGGCATAGAGGCGCACGTACTTAGCGCGCAACTCGTCCAACTCTCTTTTCAACTCGACTATTTCAATATCCTTAGGGTCTACATGCTCTTCTTCGAACTCTGCATCTTCAGGTTTGTTCTTTTTGAACACGTCATTGATAAGCTTTTCGGCTGCATCTAAAGTTTTGCCGGCAAAAGTCTCGGCCTTGCCTTTGGTATCTTTTGCAAACTCCTCTGCTTTTTCTGTAACGGTGTTCTTAATATCTTCTATACGCTCGTTCAGGTTCTCTTTTTCGGTGTTTTCCTTTTTGTCTTGCATGGTCTCAATTTTTAGCGGTGCGAATATCTCAAAATATTTGCCTTACCCTATAATAAGGACAAATTGACGGTTTTGATTGATTTAACAGTGACTATCAGTCAAGGGGGGTGGTAGGAATGAAAATGTGGCTGATGGGGAAATGGATGAATGAAATATTTGGATGAATGGGTAATTGGAAAATACAATCACCCAATATTCCATTCATCCATCATTCTAATTAGCTATTGCTTTTGCTTGACATGCGCTTGCGCTCGTTCTCGTTCAAATAAATTTTACGAAGACGAATGTTTACAGGAGTTACTTCCACATATTCATCTTCCTGAATATATTCCATAGCCTCTTCCAAACTCATTTTGATTGGTGGAGGAAGGTTCGATTTATCATCGGTTCCCGCAGCGCGGAAGTTGGTGAGTTGTTTTGCCTGCACCACGTTCACTACTAAATCTCCGGCTTTGGTGTATTCTCCAATAATCTGTCCTTCATAAATATCTACTCCCGGCTCGATAAAGAATTTACCACGGTCAGAAAGCTTATCCATGGAATATTCAGTGGCTCTTCCCGCCTCTTTGGCAATAATGGTTCCGCTTATACGGCTAGGAATTTCACCTTTCATGGGTTGATAATTTTTAAAGCGATGCGCCATCACGGCTTCACCGGCAGTGGTATTCAATATCAAAGTTCTTAACCCAATCAACCCTCTCGATGGCATTTCAAACTCAATGTGCATCATGTCGCCTTTTGGTTCCATCACTAAAATATCGCCTTTGCGCTGGGTGACTAACTCAATACATTTCCCTGCAACGCTTTCGGGTGCGTCAATAGTAAGAATTTCTATAGGCTCGCATTTTACTCCGTCAATTTCTTTAATCAATACGCGGGGGTTGCCGATACTCAATTCGTATCCTTCTCTGCGCATGGTTTCAATCAAAATACCGAGGTGAAGGATTCCTCTTCCGAAAACATCAAATTTTTCAGGAGCTTCGGTATCTTCTACTCTAAGAGCAAGATTCTTTTCCAACTCCTTGTATAAACGCTCGCGAATCTTCTGAGAGGTTACGTGCTTTCCTTCTTACCGAAGAAAGGCGAAGTGTTGGTAGTAAAAATCATACTCATGGTAGGCTCATCAATATGAATAGGTGCCATAGCTTCCGGATTTTCGATATCGGCAATAGTATCGCCAATGTCGAAACCTTCCACACCCATTACGGCACAAATATCTCCACAGTTTACTTTGTCAACTTTCAGTTTTCCCAGCCCGCTAAAGATGTAAAGTTCTTTCACTTTCGATTTCACTCTGGTGCCATCGCGTTTCATCAGCATTACCTGCTGACCGGAAGTAATACTTCCTCTTGTGATTCTTCCAATCGCAACCCGACCAAGGTACGAAGAGTAATCAAGTGAAGTGATTTGCATCTGCACCGTTCCCTCAGCAATTTGCGGGGCAGGAATATGACCGATGATTTCATCTAACAGAAAAGTAACATCTTCAACCGGATGTCTCCAGTCATCGCCCATCCATCCTCTTTTTGCCGAGCCGTAAACGGTAGGGAAATTCAACTGGTTTTCGGTAGCGCCAAGGTGGAACATCAAATCGAACACGTTTTCGTGCACTTCATCGGGGCGGCAGTTTTCCTTATCTACTTTATTAATAACGAGGATAGGCTTTTTGCCAAGCGCCAACGCCTTGCTTAGCACATAGCGGGTTTGAGGCATGGGACCTTCAAAGGCATCTACCAGCAGCAACACACCATCGGCCATGTTAAGCACGCGCTCTACCTCGCCACCAAAATCCGCGTGGCCGGGAGTATCAATAATGTTAATCTTAATGTCCTTGTATTCCACCGAAACGTTTTTGGCAAGGATGGTGATACCGCGCTCTCTTTCAAGGTCGTTGTTATCAAGAATAAGCTCACCGGTTTGCTGGTTTTCGCGGAAAAGCGAGCACTGATGAAGGATTTTGTCAACGAGAGTTGTTTTGCCGTGGTCAACGTGGGCGATAATAGCGATGTTACGAATGTTCTGATTGCGCATTGAAGTTTTAAAATTTGAGGCGCGAAGGTAAGCAAATAGATTGAGAACTCCTTTAAAGGTGTAGGAAGTAATTTTCCATCTCCCAATATTTACTGACCTGCTTAAATGATTTGTTGGGTAATCTCTACTGATTACTGAGAGACCTCAGAAGAATGGTGAGTAATCTCAGAAGAATCCTGAGGCATCTCAGAAAAATGCTGAGATAACCCGGAAGTTTTTTGAGGCATCTCAGAGAGTTGCTGAGCAATCTCAGAGGATTTCCGAGATCTCTCAGAAAACTCCTGAGCAATCTCAGAGGATTCCTGAGTAATCTCCGAGAACTCCCAGAAGCCATAAAAGATCCTTACAGTGACCTATATTATATGCAAAATAACTATATTCGGAATATTTGTCTTTTAAAATGAATCAATAAAAGACAAAAAGTCTTAAATTGATTCGTTGGTATTTAGTTTGAATAAATGCCCTTGTCAAACAATTTAATAACTAAAAACAAATGTATATGACACTGCTTACAGTAAAACCAGAAACCGGAAGAGTTCAACTTCCAAGATTCTCAAACTTATTCGAAAATCTTTTTGAGAACGAAATTCCAACTTTTTTAAACAATGAATGGGTAAAAAACATCGGACCCTTGGTAAACATTAAAGACACCAAAGATGCTTATGGCATTGAGGTAGCTGCTCCCGGATTCGCCAAAGACAGTTTCAGTGTAAAGGTAGAAGATAGTCTTCTTACTATTAGTGCTGAAGCCGAAGAAGAAAAATTAGAAGAAGGGGAGAAGTTCACTCGCAAAGAGTTTGTTCACTCTTCTTTCAAGCGCAGTTTTACATTGCCTAAAACAATAGTAGCAGATAAAATTGCTGCTACTTATGAAAATGGAATTTTGAAAGTTTCCCTTCCTAAACTCGAGGAAGCTAAAAGCAAAGGAACTATTGAGGTTAAAATCTCATAGAAGAATATGGAGTGTTGGTTGAACGAGAAGCCTTGCGAAAGCAGGGCTTCTTTATTTTTAGTTATTTCTCCTCTCATAAAAGCATCTGGAAGAAATTTTATTAATTTTTTTTCGAGAATCATTTGCAGAATCAAAAACCGCATCTATATTTGCGTCCCCTTACGAAAAAAGAAAACGTTCTTTACAATAAGCAAGGGAATAAAAAGCAAACAAAAAGCGTAGTGACTACGCTTCCAACCAATACAAAGTATCCCGTTTCATCGGAGATCCACCGTAGGAATAAACTTTGGAACCACAGGTAAACATCAAGCGCGTAACCGCCACCTGATTCTAACAATCGCTGTGATAGCGATTCAACAAAACATAATTAATAAAAAGCAAAAGCTTTTAAGCCGGCAACAAAAAATGTCGGCTTACGTTTCATCCCTCTCCTTTATGAAATATAAGAGAGCGAAATAAACTTCTGAAAAATAATTTGGAAGAAGTTTGGAAGTATGAAACCGAAAAAGATATATTTGCGCCCCGTTTGAAAAAACGGATTGTTCTTTTAAAAGATTTTACGTTCTGAATAGGAACCAAAATCACTATCTGTCGGCTGTGGTCAATTGATTATGGTCTATAGAAAAGTTCTTTGAAATATTGGATAGAAACATAGAAGCATTCAGGTAAAGTAAATCGTGTATGTCGCAAGACATGCACATCTAACAATAATTATTATTTTTCTTTTCTTTTTGAAATACATTTGAAAAGGGATCTAACTCTTTTACAACGAAGAGTTTGATCCTGGCTCAGGATGAACGCTAGCGGGAGGCCTAATACATGCAAGTCGAACGGTAACAGGGTAGCAATACCGCTGACGAGTGGCGCACGGG
>JBKJJB010000221.1:0-3718 GCA_046598235.1 Chitinophagales bacterium | reverse complement strand
TTGAATCTTCCGGTTTACGGAGTTAATCTCATTCGCCATTACATTCTTGCTTTTTGTAAGAAAATGATTTTTGATTTTAATACGGAGGAAAATCTTGAACGGGAAGTAATGTTCTATCTCAACCCAATCAATAGGGGTTCTATTTTTTCAAGAAATGAAATCAAAGATTATCTTGAGAAAATGAAAGCAGAACATAGCCAGGTTTATTACGTGCCTTCTGATAATCTCTCCATCATAAAAGAGTTGCTCAAAAATCTAATTGAAATATACGAGCATCAAAACCGAAGCGACCGTACGAAGGAACTTACCCAATTGCTAAAATTGATATAAGCAAAAATGGCTCTTAGTATTTATAGGTATTAGAACGAAAACTTAGCGCCTACCCAACCTATAATTCCGTAACTCTGATAGTTATTCCACCGCTGATATTTGATATTAGCGATGTTGTTGAGGTTGGCAAAGAAAGATATGTGTTTATTCATTATGTATTCCATCGACAGGTTTATATCAGCTGTTCCTTTAATTTTCTTTTCCTGGCCATTGTTAAGTTTTGCGTAGGCGGAAGTAATTCCAAACAAATCGATTCCCACCACAATCTTATTCTTCCAAATATACTGAGCGCGTAGAGTAGCATCAAAACCCGGCTGGTGCCAGGCGCGTGCTTCGGTTTGCATTTCGAATGCGTTGTAATTACCTACCAACGACAGACGCAGCCATTCCTTTATGTTATAGCCAGCTTCAAAATGAAAATTGAATATTCGGGCATCATCGTAGATAACATCAAAGCGTTTGGTATCTAAAGTATCGTTTACATACAGCGGCATATCTATCATATGCTGAAAATGAAAAGCAGCGTTGTAAGAAAAGTTTTCGATGGTTCCTTTTATACCTGTTCCGAAATCACCGGCAATCGAGTTTTTTACATCAACCCAGTTATGTATAAAATTATTTTGCTGCGAATAGGTGAGGAGCGAGTTCTTCCGAATGCCGTGCGTGTATCCCGCATAGCCAATTAAAGCGTGTTCGTAAAGTCGTTTTTCTACATGCGCTTCGGTGGCAAACACAGGGTTTTTGCTATCGAAGGCGATACCTAATTTGCCGTAAGCTTTCCAGTCATCGTTGTTGAAGAAATAACCGGGCATACCGGTAAAGATGGTTCGCTTGTAAGTGTAATGGTCGTTATCGAGGTGTGATACATCAAAGTCGAAATCAAGACTTACACCATGATACTTCTTAAACTTTTTGCTGATGTCGGTATTGCCAGCTACAAACCACTCTTTCGCTTTTCCGAAAGTTTCCTGCAAGTAATTAAAGCGGAGAGTTTGCTTATAATCTACTTCCGCTTTATTCTTCTGTGAGTTTTTGTAATAAACTTCTGCATTATAATCTCTAAAAACCTGACGCACATTTTTTGCCTTTATCACACTATCTCCAAGTGTTGTATCGCTGCCTGTTCCGTAAAAGTGAGTGCGATAATTGTGGAATGTGAAAGAAGTTCCAATCTCTGTCTTCTTCGGAAAATACTTCAGAAAAACACCGGCTTCGTCATCGCTGAAACGTTGGTTTCTTACTTTGAATTCTCTGGCTGAAAGATGGTTATAGAATATGCCGAATTTCAGATTTTTTGTTTTGTTGTCGTTGTAAGCAAGTTGTGCAATGGGCATTAGCTGACTGCCGAAACCAATTTTGATAAAGCTGGAATTATATTTTTCCAGTTTCTCTTTACTCATTGAAATCGGTTTCAATGGATTTGTCTCGAATGCAAAATCTTTAAAATCCTGTTGAGAAATAGTGTAAGAGAGTTTTGGTTTAGTTTCTTCTATTTCAGGAATATTAGGTTGAACATTTACCTTTTGTGCATCTTGAATAGTAGCTTCATATTCTTTCACCACTATAACCTGTTCAGCACCAACTCCGTTTTGAGCGTGTACTTTGTTGGTGATAACACTAACAAAGGCAAACAAAAAGAGAATCTTACAATTATAATTTGGCTTCATCATCAATAGTCATTTATTAACGAATCACGTTCCATAATCAAGGTATCGCTTGGTGCTATCTGCATAATTTTTGACTTGTTCAATTCTTCTGTGCGCAGTGCTTCGAGTTTTATTTTTGCTTCGTCCAGCACTGCTTTATCACCTTCGTAATTTTCTACAATGCTTTCTAAGGTTGCCTTTGCCTGAAATAAATTTCCCTGTGCCGAGTAATTATCAGCAATCAGAATAAATGTTTTTGCTACCCAATATTCGTAACTTGAGTATTTGTTCTTTAATCGTAAGCAGGTATCAAGTGAGATTTGATAATTCTTTTGCTCAAACAGAATTTTAGCCACCATATATTTTGCTTCTACTGCTTTTTCGCTTACCGGCATTTCGGTTACACGATTAAAAGCACCCAAGGCAAATTCTTTATCTCCTTTGCTGTAATATGCTTTTGCTTTTTCGTAAACTGCTTCCTGGTAATCGGCATTCTTAGCAGCACCGGAGTTGATGAATTGGTCAGCATACTCAATAATCTCTGTGGTGTTGTTAAGAGCTACTGCGGTTCGCAATAAACCTATCATAGCTGTATAAGTGTTTTGCGTTGAAGTGCTGGTAACGTACAACTGCTTATAAAAATTATTAGCTTTTAAATAATCTTTCAATTCGTAGTAAGCAATACCCGAAGCTTTAAGCAATGCCTTCTCATAATACTTACTGTACTTGCTTTGAATGATGGCTTCAAAATCAGTAAGGGCTTTAGCAAACTCCTTTGCTTTTACATGGCAGTCAGATTTTTTCCAATGAGATTCGTTAGCAAAAAAGCCATTTGGAAATTTGTTGAGATAGTTTGCATACAGTGTGATAGCACGTGCACAATCATTTGCAAGGTAAGCGTTATCTGCACTTTGATATAAGAGTGAATCCTGTTCAGACGAACTGATAGCGATGTTGGAATTGCTTTTTGCGAATTCGAAAAACTCATCGGCTCTTCCTAATTCCACATAAATATCTTTCAATGCTTCTAATGATTCCTTGGCTTCCTGCGACTCAGGAAACTTTTGCATCACTAATTTGTAATCATCAATTGCGCGTTCTTTCTTGCCGCTGTTGTAATCAATTACTGCCAGCTTCAAATAAGATTTAGAAAGTAAAATGCTCTTCGGACTCTTGGTAATAATGTTTTGGAAAGCGGCACGGGCTCCTTCCCAATTGCCATTATCCAAATTTGTTTGTCCAATTTCATAATTAGCCTGATCGGTATAGTTGGAACCCGGAAATTTAGCTATGAGGTAATTCATGGCTTCAATTTTCTCTTCATCTTTATTCTGCAAGCCCAGGATAACTGCCTTTTGATACTGTGCATACTCGGCATTACTCCATTTCATTGCCACAATTTTTGCATAAGCATCCACCGCTTTGCTGTAGTTTTTTGTAACAAAAGCACAATCGGCATAGCGCAGATATAAATCGGGAAGGAGAGCAGTCTTTCCTTTTACATCAACTGTTTTTTCCGATTCGTTTATTGAACTGCCGAAGTAAAGAGCAGCATCCTCATAATTTTTCTGTTTGAAGTAGCAGTAGCCGCTGTTATAGTCTGCACGAAACTTTGAAGCCTCTCCTTTCTTTTCTAAAGTAGGAGTGGAGTACTGCGCAAAGCGAGAATAATTCTGCAAAGCCTCTTCATATCTTTCTTTGGAATAAAGTATTTCTGCCTTTAAATAAATAGCCAAGGCTTG
>JBKJJB010000340.1:0-4141 GCA_046598235.1 Chitinophagales bacterium | reverse complement strand
GATTTTGGAAGAACCAACAGCGATGCGGTAAACACGCCTTCTGTTTTTCAACCGTTTGCTGCCAACACCGGTATTCAATTTTGCCTCGCCAAACGCGACCCGAATGGAAATGCTACTACTGGAATTATTCGCAAAGCAACTACGGTAACTTCGTGGTCCTCTAACGGAACGGTAAAGATGAGCAGCCAGGGAGGTGATGATGCCTGGCCCAGCGGACAGTATTTGAATATCTGGGTTTGTAATCTTGCAGCTTACCTTGGATACGCCACTTACCCCGGTGGAAATCCGAAGGGTGATGGTGTGGTAATAAGATTTTCTGCCTTTGGAAATACAGGAACTGTTGCTGCGCCTTATAATCAAGGAAGAACCGCTACGCATGAAGTAGGTCACTGGCTAAACGTATATCACATTTGGGGTGATGTTGCTTGTGGTAATGATTTAATATCCGATTGCCCTCCGCAGCAGGCTCCTAATTATGGGAATCCTGTATTCCCGCACTTGTCGAATTGTTCAGGCAACGCTCCCACCGGAGATATGTTTATGAATTATATGGATTACTCTAATGACGCTTCCATGAATATGTTTTCGCTCGGGCAATCAGCCAGAATGAATGCTGCTCTTTCGGTGGCAAGGGCGAGTATATTAACTTCACTCGGAGGTGTTCCGCCTTCAGGTTCTGTTACTTGTAATATTCCGAACGGATTATATTCTTCGTCTGTCAATACTAATAGTGCAACCTTAAGTTGGGCATCAACAGGAGCGATGAGTTATAATGTTAGATATAAACCAACTACTTCCGCCACCTGGGTTTCTGTTTCATCTTCTTCTACATCGGTTGCTGTTTCAGGATTAGCTGCATCTACTACGTATGAGTTTCAGTTGCAAAGTGTTTGTTCGGGAAGTTCATCGGCTTATTCTGCCTCTACAGGATTTACAACCTCCTCTCCTTCGGTTGGCTGTAGCACTCCGGGTGGATTATCCTGTTATGGTGTTGGAAGCAACCTTGGCATAGTGGGTTGGACATCTACGGGTGCTTTGAGTTATAATATCAGATATAAACCACTTTCATCTTCCAACTGGCTAACCATTTCAACATCCTCTACATCGCGTGGACTAATGGGATTATCAGCCGCTACAACTTATGAATACCAGGTGCAAAGTGTTTGTTCGGGAACTTCATCGGCATATTCCGCTTCGGGAACTTTTAGAACTTCTAACTAAGAGGTTGTTTAAATATTGGTAAGAAACGATGGAATGGAATATTGGAATAATGGATGACTGGAATAGCAATACTTGTCTTTCATCCATCCTTCCATCCATCCACTTTTCCATATGGACTTAAAACCAACCTCTAAGAATTAATAAGGTAGTTGAGTAGTATAAAATGATAAGAGGATGTCTCAAGGGCAGACATCCTCTCTTTTGATAATTCACCAAAAAATCAAAATCGTTTAGTTCTTAATAATGCGTTGTATACCGAACTGTGTTGAACCAATATATAATTCAGCTATGTAAATTCCTTTTTGTAATTCATTGGCAGGAATATTCACTGTGTTTCTGCCTGCTTTTGCTTCGATGGTACATTCCGTACTCAACTTACCCAGCAAATCATATACCTTGACCATGCCGCTTCCACCTGAAACAAGGTAGAATATCACACCTAATGTTTCTTTAACCGGGTTAGGAAAGAAATCAAGATTTAAAGAGTTTTCATCAAGAACCACAACACCGCTTGGATTTTGTGCAGTAAAACTTCCCGCCATACCCGGAGCGTGGAAACTGCAATTATAAGTATAGGTGCCGGCTACAGTTACACGATAATCGAACGTTTGATTGGTGCCGGTCATACTCACATCCCAGGTTGATGCACCGGCAGGAATTAAAGCAGAGGTGCTGGTATGTGTGCCGTTGGTACAATGCCAGCGGATAGTATCGCCTACCATTACATGGAGGAGAACTGACGGTGTAAACACAAAATCAGCCACTGATATATTGTATATGGCAGCTTTTGAATAAGATGAAAGCAAGGTGAAAGCTATCAGCAGAACAGTAGTTACAAATTGGTGTATAGTCTTTTTCATAATCCTTGATTCTAAATTTCAATTGAAATTTTACCCATTACTGATAAACCAAAAATCCTGCCTTTAATAAATGCGCCTGAAAGGGGAACTAAGCGTGTAAGCAATTGCCCGCTTTGTAAATATATGGGGAGAGTTTGGCTTATTTAGAAGCTGCTTGGATTTAACATTGTAACTATTTTAAGGGGGATTTGTCTTTCTGAGCGAAGGCTTTGCGAAGCGAAGAATCTTGTGTTTCATTGGCAAACTAAATACAAGATGCTTCCTTCGTCAGCATGACAGTGTCTCTTTTTACGCTTATAGTTTTCTTTTTGACACAAATCCAAACAGCTTCTTAGAGATAGATTTTAATTATGAAAGGGAAGGTGGCATATCAATTGTTTTAAATGCTTCTGTTCCTCATTATTTATTCATCAATTTTTAAAACTATGAAACGCTCAGCAACAGCCGTATGGAACGGCTCAGGAAAAACAGGAAGCGGATATCTTTCTACGCAAAGCTCTGCATTAAACAAAACAAAATATTCTTACACCTCCCGATTTGAAGATGGAGAGGGAACAAATCCCGAAGAGTTGATTGCAGCAGCCCATGCGGGATGTTTCACCATGAAGCTCAGCTTTTTATTGGGTGCAGCAGGTTTTACAGCCGATAGTATTGAAACCGTTGCAACCATAGCCTTAGAGAACGAAACTATTGCCAGCTCGCAGTTGGCAGTAAAAGCTAAAGTGCCCGGAATCAACAAACGAAAATTTGAAGAGCTTGCTCAAAATGCAAAAACTGACTGCCCTGTATCGAAACTGCTAAAGGCGAACATTACGATGGAAGCAACATTGATTTGAGTTACACAAAAAAAAACGACTTCCGAAGAAGTCGTTTTCTGTCAATATAAACCCCTGAAGTGAATTTTACTTAACGTTGTCTTTTCCCATATCACGAAACGAGCTACCAAGGTCATCCATATCGCGATTGAATTCACGTTTGAAAGATTCCCAATCTGAGCGGTTGGTTTCGTAGCCATCTAATCTGGCTCTAAGACCTTCATTTTTTCTTTCCAACTCGTCAATTTTATCTCTGCGGGCATTATCCAAAGGTTTTTCGCCCGGCTTTGCAACAATTTTTCTTAAGCGGTCAATCTCTGTTTGATTAGCCACTATTCTTGCATCCATATCTTTTCTGTAAGCCGGATATTCAGCATTCAGTTCCTGCTTTGCATCTTTCAATTCTTCCTTTGCTTCGGCTACATTCTCCTGCGCATCTTCTACTTTTTCCTGTTTCGAATCGCAAGAAGTTAGAAAAGCACCCGCCATCATTGCGCTGAATGCGAAGCCGTAAATTGTTTTTTTCATGGTAAATTGTTTTTTGGTTTTAAAATATGTGACTCCCTCCTTGAAACTTTTGTGCCGAAGTTTCAAAAATCTATTTGTATACTATGATAATTATTGCTAATGTCTTATAGCCCACAAACACTCATGCGGAATAATTTCCCCAAAACTGGAAATAATTTACCGCTTATTCCCCATTTTGTCCTCGCAGTATCTTTCGGCTTTGCGAACACCTCCGATTAGAGCATAAGCGCAGGGTTCGAAACGAAACCCTGCGGAGCAATGCCATTAAGTTAAGCCATAATTCATCCCCCGACAAAATTTTTCTACCGAAAATTTTGTCTGCCCCCTTCGAAGGGGGACATTAACAGCCGCCATTTTTTTACTATTCTTCTTAACTTAATGGCATGGCACTGCGGAGACTATGGTTACAGCCGAAGCAAAAAATTGGCGGTATTAAAAGGCGGTGCTTGGTAGAGGTGAGTTGTAATAACTGCTTTGGCTAACAACTGTTTGAGTGTATTAAAATCGTTCGGTTTGCGCACATAAATATTTGCCCCGCTAACGAAGGCGTCATTAATATCTTTTTCGGCTGCAGAGGTGGAATAAATAGCAATGGAAATATCTTTCAGTTTTTCATTGCTTCTAATTTCCTTTAAACATTCCATGCCGTTTTTGCGCGGCATGTTAAGGTCCAGAAAGATAAGGTTAGGCAAGCGCGCATCTTTTTTAGTAAGATAT